>CAMYNO010000308.1 GCA_947259815.1 uncultured Parvularculaceae bacterium | reverse complement strand
CCGGCCAGGGCAATCATCGCAGCATTGTCCGTACAGTATTTGGCCGGTGGCGCAATAAATCGCCAATTCCTGAATTCGCATAGCGCACTCAACCTCGCCTTGATCTCGCAATTCGCAGCGACGCCGCCGGCGACAACGAGCGCTCTTTCTTGTGGGCGCGCATCGACAAGGTCCATCGCATTCGCCGTGCGGTCCGCCAGATGGCGGGCGGCCGCGAACTGAAAGGACGCCGCAAGATCGGCAACATCTTGCGCAGCCATACGCCCATCGCTATCGGCCATACGTTCGGCAATTTCGCGAACCGCGGTTTTAAGACCCGAAAAAGAGAAGTCGCAGCCCGCCCTTTTTTTGAGCGGTTCCGGCAGGTCATACCGGTCATGACGCCCGCTCGCGGCGACTGCTTCAATCCTTGGACCGCCAGGCTGGCCAAGCTCCAACAGTTTTGCGGTTTTATCAAAAGCCTCGCCCGCCGCATCATCAATGGTGGACCCAAGGCGCTGATACTCATCCAAACCGCGAAGCCATACCAGCTGGGTATGGCCGCCAGAGATCAGGAGCAACAGGAACGGAAAAGTTGCTGCATCCGTTAACCGCACTGAGAGGGCATGACCCTCAAGGTGATTTATCGGAATGAGCGGTAAGCCGTGCGCAAGCGCAATCGCTTTCCCGGCTGTGAGCCCGACCAGAACACCGCCCACCAGACCCGGGCCCGCGGTGGCGGCGACGGCATCTATTTCAGCAAATGTCAGCCCGGCCATATCCAGAGCCCGCGCAATAGTGTGATCGAGCCGTTCCACATGACTTCTCGCGGCGATTTCAGGCACGACACCGCCGAAAGCCGCATGATCGTCGTGATCCGTCCAAACCACGTTGGCGAGAATTTGCACCGAACCGTCGCCGCGGCGGCGGATCAGCGCGGCGGCCGTATCGTCGCAACTTGTCTCAATCCCGAGCACGACGCCGCCGGCGCTGCTATTCATCTTTTCCATTAACGTGGTCGACATCATGCGCTTTGACATCGAAAGTTCCCGTATTGGCAAGGGCATAGCCGGGAAAATCATGCGCCGGGTCATTATTTTGCCTTCAAAACCATAGAGGCCTGTTCTTATGTTTAACGCGGAAGATGGCGGGCGCAGATGAGCCGGGTTCTTATCACCAGACCGCAGCCCGATGCGGACGCATTTGTCTCGATCTGCGAAACCGCGGGACTAACCGCCGTCGTTGCACCGGTGATGAGCGTGCGGTTCCTCCATGATTGGACATTACCACAGGGAACCGCCGCGCTGGCCTTTACATCATCAAATGGCGTACGGGCCTTCGCCCATGGCTCCGCCGAACGAGAGTTGCCGGTATTTTGCGTCGGCGACGCGACGGAGGAGGCCGCCCGCCAGTCGGGTTTCAAAAGGACCGCCAGCGCCGATGGCGACGTCAATTCACTCGCGGCGTTAATCGCTGATAATGCGGCCGCGATACAAGGCGAGTTAGTCCACATAGCCGGAACCAAACTGGCTGGCGACCTTTCGGCGTTGCTGGACGAAAAGGGCGTCCCAGCGAGCCGGCTCTTCGCCTATGAGGCCACTGCCGTAACAAGTTTGCCGAATGTGGCGGCCGCAGCCATTGAAGACAACGACCCGCTTTGCGTTGCACTGTTTTCGCCACGGACGGCCCGGATCTTTCTCGACCTCACCGCCGCCGCAAATCTTAATGAGGCGTTAACGACCTGCCGTGCTGTTTGCCTTAGCGCCGCCGTCGCGGAAATGACCCGGCAGGTCGACTGGCGCCGCATCGACGTCGCAAACGCGCGCAGCAACGCGGCCATGATCGACGCGATCAAATTGCATACTTGAGTGCGCCGGGTTGCACGCTTAGGTACAAGCCGACAGGCGAATGAACCCATGACCGACGAATCTGAAAAGGACGAACCCAACGCGGCGGCGCCGACCGACATTCCCGAGGTCGATGCGGAGATCGTTGAGGAAAACGACGCAATAGCCGACGCGCCTTTTGACGATGCGCCGCCAGTGAAGGACGCCCACGCGAAACGTTCATTCATTAGTCCCGGCGTGTTGTTTTTCGCCGGTATGGTCCTTGTCGCCATCGGCGCCGGCGCGCTTTGGTATTTCACAACCGGTATTCATGAAATACGCGCCGGCAAGGAGACCAAACCCGCAATAGAGACCTCACAGCCGATTGAGCCCGAGGCGCAAGAAGAAACGCCGGATGCAAAACTTGAAAACGACGAAGTCGCTGACGCCAAGCCGGCCTCTCAAGCGGCTCCGGGCGCCGGCGATGAACCGCTTACCTTTCCACCGCAATCTGACACAATCGAGAACACCGAGCTGCAAATCGCGGCAAAGGAAGCGGCGGGCCTGACGGATAACACAGAGCCGACCGCGAATGCCGATGAGAACATGGCGCCAGCTCCACAGGAGCCAGTAGACGCAACCGTCAACGCAGAAATGGCAACGCCTGAAAACAATCAAGGCATCTTAGAGCCTGACGAGATTCTGCAAACGGATGAAATTGAAAACGCGAACGACGCGACAGGCTGGGAACAGCTGCCTGCCGATGTTGATCCGTCGCCAGAACTTCAACCGCGCGACCAAATAACTGACGCAGCGACAGCAGATGAACCGCCAATATCCGATGGCGCCGCACAACGCATTGCGACGCTGGAAGCTACAATTTCAACCCTGCAAAGCGAACTTGCCGCAACGAATAATGAGCTAGCGGTCGCAACATCTGCACTCGATGATGCGCGATTTGAGATTGACACTTTACGCTCCGAAAACGCCGCCCTTAAGAACGCTGCGCGAAGGGCGCCGGCCATTGCCGGAGCCGTTGCCCTGAACAAGATCATTACAGCGATTGAATCCGGCCAATCGTTTACTACCGAGCTGTCGGTCATTGAGGAAACGGTGAACGCCCCTGCGCCGATCGAAACGCTTCGTCCCTTCGCCGCAAAGGGCGCGCCTTCCATGGCCTCAATCCGGGATGAATTCGCCGCCGCCGCCCGCGCGGGCCTTTCGACCGCCAATCGCGTAAACGCCGGCGGCGTTGTCGAACGATATGGCGCGCGCGTCGCGGGCTTATTCAATGTTCGTCCAGCGACGCCACAAGCGGGGGATTCGGCGGGGGCGATAATCTCGCGCGCAGAATACGCGGTCGAGCAGGCCGACCTGGCCGCCGCCATCGCTGAAATTGAAACCCTGCCGCCGCCGGCGCAGGAAGCCATGAGCGATTGGATGGTCCGGGCGCGACAACGCGCTCAAATCGATGCGTCGCTGCAAGCGCTAAGCGCGGCCTATAATGAACAGGCCGCAGCGCAGGAGTCTTTATGACGCGATTACTGATATTCCTGCTGTGGATCGTCCTCATCGCTGGAACGGTCACGGTGCTGATGACTTTTGACAGCCGCATAAGCGGCGAAGCCTTTGGCGCACGCTTTGACAGTCCGTCATCGCTTGTGATCGGCGCCCTGATTTTTCTGTTTCTTGCGGCAATCTACGCGACTCACAAGATCAAGGATATCCTTTCGATTCCGCACAGATTGCGTGAACGCGACGCCAAAGCAAAGCGCGAGCGCGGTATCGCCGCCCTGACGCGCGGGCTCGAAGCCGTCGCTGTTGGCGATGCGGCGGACGCATCCCATCATGCGCGCGTTGCGCAAAAACATCTCGATGATCTCGCCCTTACTCGGCTCCTCGCGGCTCAAGCAGCCGAACTCTCTGGCGATAGCGCCGCGGCCACACAAAGCTTTTCAGCAATGCTTGAAGCGCCAGAGACGGAGTTTCTGGGCCTGAAAGGGCTTTACGCACAAGCATTGAAAAATGGCGACCATGACAAAGCGCGCGACTATGCCGAACGCGCCTTTGCATTGCGCGCAAATGCCGGCTGGGCGTTTCATTCCGTCGTGGAACTGGGCCTTGAGCGCGGCGCATGGGGCGAAACCAGAGAAGCGATTGCCAAGGGCGCGCGTAACAAACTCATAGACACAGAAAAAGCCGATCGCGCGACCGCCGCCTTATTCACCGCCGACGCCGACGCGGCCCGAATTGCAGGCGATCTCGATGCCGCGCTCTCCGACGCGGAGGCGGCGCTAAAGCTCGCGCCATCTTTCACTCCCGCCGTAACACTCGCCGCAAATATTTATGCCGAAGAAGGAAAAACGGGGCGCGCCTCTGGCATAATAGAAACGGCTTTCGCCAAAGAACCGCATCCGGCTCTCATAAGAATTTACGACAATCTTTATTCGGACGAAAAGCCGGAAAAACGTGCGGAAAAACTGAGAAAGCTCGCCGCAAAAAATTCCGGTTCAAGCGAAGCGGCCTTGCTGGAAGCGCGCGCGGCGAATCTTTTAGAGAATTACGAGGATGCAATCGCGCATCTCGAGCCGCTTGTGACCGCTGCGCCGAACGCTCACGCCTATGCGCTGCTGGCGAGCGCGGCGGCAAAACTGCACGGCGAAGACGCGAGGCGCGGCTGGCTTGAGCGCGCCGCCAATGCGCCGCGCGATCCAAGGCCCGGTGCAGACGGCGCTTTTCAATTCACGCGCGCTGGTTGGGCGCGGCTTGTTCGCGAATATATGGAACACGGCCGGCTCGCACCGCCGCCATTGGAATTCGCGGGCGAAGCGATTTCGACTGAAGAGTTACGCCTTCTTACCGCGCCTGACGTTGAACCGGAACAACTCGCGCAATCTGAAACAGATACGCTTGCCGACAAGCATAAGGAAGAACCCGAAGAGCGGCCCCTAGAAAATGACGAGGACGGCGAACGCGCCGCCGCGGCCGCCCGGATGAAGCCGTAGTTCTATTCTGCGGCGTCGCTTAAACTATTGCCGTATTCAGATGCCGGTTCCTGCTTTTTCGCGGCTTGTTTCTCGCTTTTCAAAGCCGCTTCTGATTCTTTTTCCTGACGCTTTTTCTCCGCGCGTTCTTTGGCGGCTATTTGCTTGAGTTCTTTTTTGCTTGGGACTGGCGCAGGCGGTTCAGCCTGTTCGCGCGCAATCATTGCTTCTTCCGCAAGGGTTTTGACTTTCAGATAGTCAATCTTGCCGGTGCCAAGAACGGGAATCTCATCGACGCTGACAATCTTTTTCGGCACCGCAATTTCAGCAACGCCATGCCCCTGCGCCCATGCCAGCAAAACGCCGCGCGGCGCCTCGGCGCGGTCCGTCACCAGAATAATCTGCTCGCCTTTTTTCGGGTCCGGCAGGATCGCCGCCGCATGCAAATTGTCCGGCCAGACCGCTGATGCACAATTTTCGACGACCGCCAGCGAAACCATTTCACCGGCGATTTTTGCAAAGCGCTTAAGGCGTCCGCGAATAGCGACATAGCCGCGCTCGTCGATCGAAACGACATCCCCAGTATCATGCCAGCCATCGACGGGCGATCTGATGACGCCGGGTTCCTCCGCCGTCAGGTACCCACGCATGATGTTGGGGCCGCGCACATGCAGGCGCCCTGCATTCTCCAACCCTTCAACCGGCTCCACCTTCGCTTCGATTGCGGGAAGAAGCTTGCCGACCGTGCCGGAACGAATATCGCCCGGTTGGTTGGCGGCAAGCACAGGCGAGCCTTCGGTCACGCCATAACCTTCCAGCACTTCGAACCCGAAGCGTTTTTCCGCCGCCTGCCGGGTTTCGTCCCTCACCCGCTCCGCGCCGCAAACAGCAATGCGAAGCGATGACATCGCGCCATCCTCGCTTGCGCGCATATATTGGGAAAGAAATGTGTCGGTCGCAAACAGGACGGTCGATCCGGTTTCAAAAATCCGTTTGGGAATTATTTTCACCTGCAGCGGCGATGGATGCAAAACCACCGGGTGGCCGTTGAGGATTGGCCATAAGGCGCCGGCTGTCAGCCCGTAACAATGAAAAGTCGGAAGCGGATTGAAGAATATATCCGTCGGCAGGAGCGTTACATGGGCGGAAATCTGTTCCGTATTCGCCAGAATATTACGATGAGAAAGAACAACGCCCTTTGGCGCGCCTTCGGTTCCGGATGTAAACAGGATAACCGCCGGATCATCATGATGCGGGCGCGCGGCGGTCAGCAAAGGCGCAATCGGCCCGATTATCGCAAGCGCCTTGTCGCGCCAGGTGAGTTCTTCGCGAACATCCTCAAGATAAATTATCTCCGCGCCGGCGGAGAGCTCACCCATCAATTTTTCAAGACCAGCGATTTCGACAAACTTCTTTGCCGTTACGATTTTCGTCACCTCGGCCGCTTTGCAGGCGGCAAGCAGGTTGCGAGACCCCGACGTAAAATTGAGCATTGCCGGCGGGCGACCACGAGACAGCAGCGCAAAAAACGCGATGATGGCGCCGGCGCTGGTCGGCAAGAGTACGCCAACCCGTTCTTTTGGTTTCGTGCGCCGCGCCAATGCGCCGCCAAGAGCAAACGCCACCCGCGTCAATTCTTTGTAGGTGACCTGCTTGCCGTCGCCGTCGGTCAAGGCAACGGCGTTCGCGCCGTTCTTTCTCGCGCTGGCCAGTAGAGCCGCGAAAATGCTTCGCCGTGAGCGACGGTCAATACGTTTTGCCTGCCGTTGTGCCGGATCGCTCATCGCAAAAGTTTCTTCCCTGACGGTTTTTTTACCTAGCGTATCGCTCGCCTTTGCAGGCCAGCCTATATCAATGAAATTAAGAGCGCAAAGCGCCGGGCGCCGCCGCGATTTCATCAGCGATAGCGTGGGCCGCCGCCTGAGGATTTTCCGCGCCAACGATAGGGCGGCCAACGACCAGATAGTCCGCCCCCGCGCTGATCGCATCCGCCGGCGTCACGACGCGCTTCTGGTCATTGACGGCGGCGCCGGCAGGGCGAATTCCCGGCGTCACAATCGTGAGACTATCACCGAAACGCGCCTTGATAGCGGCGGCTTCCTGAGCGGAGGCAACAACGCCGTCCGCCCCCGCCTCAGCCGCAAATTCCGCGCGTTTCAACACGAGATCGCGCACGCCCATATCACTGCCGGCTTTCTTCAACGCCTCCGCGTCGAGACTTGTCAGAACCGTAACCGCTAAAATTTTCAGACGCGGATCGTCGCCGCGCCCGGCAACGGCGCCTTTCAGAACATCGGGTTCAGCATGGACCGTCAAAAAATCGCCGCCAAGCCGGCAGACACTTTTCACGCCGCGCTCAACCGTTGCGCCGATATCGTGAAACTTGAAGTCGAGGAAAACCTTCTTTCCCTGTGCGGATAATTCCCGCGCGAGATCAAGCCCGCCAATCGGCATGAGCTGGTAGCCAATCTTGTAGAAACTTCCGGCAGCGCCAATGCGCTCGACAATATTCCGCGCTTGATCGGTGTCAGGTATATCGAGCGCAATGATCAGCCGGTCGTTTTCGTTCATCTTGTCGCCTTTTTTGTCTTGCCTGCTTTTCGCGTCGCCTTCTTTTGCGGCTTTGCTGTTTTCAGCTTGCCGGCGACCTTTTTTGCCGGCGCCTTTTTCGCCGTTTTCGGTTCAAGAACCTTGTCCTTGAACCCGCAAATATCCGATATGACGCAACGCCAGCATTCCGGTGTTCGCGCCTTGCAGACATAGCGCCCATGCAGAATAAGCCAGTGATGGGCATGGAGGAGATAGTCCTCCGGCGTTGCTTTTTCCAGCGCGAGCTCAACTTCAAGCGGGTTTTTCCCCGGCGCAAGTCCCGTTCGGTTAGATACCCTGAAGATATGGGTATCGACCGCGATAGTCGGTTCGCCAAACGCCACATTAAGAACGACATTCGCTGTCTTGCGGCCGACGCCGGGAAGCTTTTCAAGCGCTTCGCGATCATGCGGCACTTCCCCGCCATGCTCTTCAATCAGCATTTTCGACAGGGCGATGACATTCTTCGCCTTGTTCCGCCACAACCCGATGGTTTTGACAAAATCGCCAAGTTTCTTCTCGCCAAGGCTAACCATCTTTTCCGGCGTGTCGGCGATGGCGAATAACGGCCCCGTCGCGCGGTTCACGCCCTCATCGGTCGCCTGGGCCGACAATGCGACCGCGACGAGCAGCGTATAGGAGTTTTTATAATTCAGCTCGGTCGTTGGTTCCGGACGCACCTTGGACAAACGCTCAAACAGGAGCGCGGCATTGGCGCGGGTCATCTTACGAGGCATGGCAATCGCGGATTTGTGGCTATGGGCGGGCGACCATAACGGGTGTCCTCACCGCGGGGAAGTTGGCGGCGGCGCAATTGCCGGGGCGCATCCATCCGCCTATCATCGCTGCGATGGAACGAATACGCGATATTGAAACCATGCCGGCCGCCATGAAGGGCCGCGCAAGAGAGCTTGAGCCGACGCCGGAGAACCCGCACGCCGCTCTGTTTGACGCAGTCCTTTATCCCAATCGTTCGCTGCCGAATGCCGGCTTTGCCGCTGTCATGGCCGTGGTGATCGGTGCGAATTTCCTTTTCGGCACTTATTTCTACGCCATTGGCGCCTGGCCGGTGCTGGGCTTTTGCTGTCTCGACGTGTTTCTCGTGTGGCTCGCTTTCAAACTGTCCTATCGTCAGGGCCGCCTGCGCGAGCGGGTTCGCGTAACTGAAGACGAGATGTGGGTGTCCCGCGTCCTGCCCTCGGGCCATGAAACGCGCTGGCGATTGCAGCCTGCATGGACACGGGTTTCTATCGACCGCCCCATACGTCATGAAAGTCAGGTGCGCGTCACATCGAAGGGCAAGACTTTAATTCTCGGCGCTTTCCTGTCTCCGCCCGAGCGCAGCCGGTTCGCCGACGCACTGAACAACGCCTTGGGCAAAACCCGACTTTAGGCTACATCTGCGATCAAGTGGGGCGGCGCGCACAATGATCATTTTTTTTCTTATTGGTGTTACATTACTGGCTGTCGCCGGCGGCGGGTATTGGCGCTGGCGAAAGCGAATTGACGCGGAAATCGCCGAAGGCGCCGACATAGAATGGAAGCATTTTCAGGATCATGAGCCGGAATTCGTCGCCCATCTTGATGAGGGCGCTTTCCGCGCCATCTACGCCAGGGTCAATGCGCCGCGCTTTCCCGGTTATGCATTGGCGGCGGTCGCAACTTTTTTCCTGTCGCTGCCTTTGATCTTCATTTTGCTGGCCGTCATTCTGGTCGGCGCTGACGCGGCGGGACTATTGCCGCCCCAGGCGGAAACGGCCGAGCGGCTCTTCGTTGAAGACGGGCAACTAATATTCTTTCGCGAAACACCGCCAGAGGCGGCGCTTTATTACATTCGTGACTTGGCCGGCTTTTACTATTTCTTTGGTATTATGTTTTCGTGGCTTATCATTGT
>CAMYNO010000307.1 GCA_947259815.1 uncultured Parvularculaceae bacterium | reverse complement strand
GTTCGCACAATGATTACCCATCCCGCCGCCCTGCCCGGACTTTCCGACGGCGGCGCGCATGTGGGCACAATCTGCGACGCGAGCTTTCCCACCTATCTGTTGACCCACTGGACGCGCGACCGCGCCGAGGGTCGCATATCGCTGCAGCGCGCGGTTCAAATGCTGACCGCCAACGGCGCCGATTATCTGGGCCTGAAAGATCGCGGACGGCTGAAGGTCGGCCTGCGCGCCGACGTTAATGTCATCGACCATGAAAAACTGCGCCTCGGTCCTCCGCAAATGGTGCAGGATTTACCGGCGGGCGGGCAGCGATTGTTGCAGCCGGTTTCCGGCTATCGCGCCACCTTCGTCAATGGCGAACAGGTTATCGCCAATGATCAAGTCACCGACGCCCGGCCGGGCCGGCTGGTGCGGTTTCACTAGACGTTAGGTTTAACGGCCGCTGTCGCAATTTAAGGTCTGCGTTGCAGGTTCAATTATTCTAACTACGGCACAATCACTACGCGCTTTGACGATCCAAGCCTGATTGACAGACGGTGATATAAACATCGCTGTCTTTGCGCGGAGCCGGTCCAGCCCTGGAGGCAAGCGATGAACTTCACTTTCCACACGACGCCGGAGATTATTTTCCGCTCGGGCGCCTCACGCGAGATGGGCGCGCTGATAAATGACCGGTTCAAGCGACCGGTGCTGCTGACGGATAAGGGATTGATCGCTGCGGGCCTTGTGGAGCCTGTGATCGAGAGCCTTGAGGCGGCGGGCCTTTCCATATTGCTATTTGACGACGTCGCCGCCGACCCGCCGGCGGTGAAAGTGAAGGAAGCGGTCAATGCGGCCCGCGCCCATCGCGCCGATGGCGTGATCGGTCTTGGCGGCGGTTCCTCCATGGATACAGCGAAGGTCGTTGCCGTCCTGCTCAACTCGCAGCAAACCCTTGAAGACATTTACGGCATGGACATGGTCACGGAAAAGCGCGCGCCGCTGATCCTTTGCCCGACCACCGCCGGCACCGGCTCTGAAGTTACCTCAATCTCCGTCATCACAAAGGAAGACGATACGAAAATCGGGATCGTCGATAACGCGCTCTATCCCGATATGGCGGTTCTCGACCCGGCGCTGACGCTCGGCCTTCCCCGCCATGTCACCGCCGCGACGGGCATTGACGCCATGGTGCATGCAATTGAGGCGTATACGAATATTCACAAAAAGAACCCGATTTCCGACGCGCTTACGCGCGAAGCCTTGCGATTGCTCTCGCAAAATATCGTGCGCGCATGTGAAAAGCCCGGTGACGCCGCCGCGCGCGAGGCAATGATGCTGGGGGCTATGCTGGCGGGCCAGTCATTCGCCAACTCTCCGGTCGGCGCGGTTCACGCCATGGCGTATCCGCTTGGCGGCATCTTTCACATTCCGCACGGGCTGTCGAACTCCCTGATGCTGGAGCCGGTTCTGAAATTCAACGCATCGAGCGCCGATCATCATTACGCAGAACTCGCCGATGTGATCGCGCCAAGCGCAACCGGAACGAATGCGGAAAAGTGCGACGCTTTTATCCACCGCACCGTGGAGATTGTCGAAGCAACCGGTGTCGAGCGGCGCCTGTCGCAACTGGGTATTTCCCACAACGATCTGCCGCGCATGGCGGAGGACGCATTAAAGGGTGAGCGCCTGCTCCGGAACAACCCGCGCACCGTCACCTATGACGATGCGCTAGCTATGTATACGCAAGTGCTCTAGCGCCTTAATAGATCCGGCAATCGTCGCCGCATCCGGTGAGATAGGCGTAAAGCCGCGCCGGGAACGCCGCCTCGGCCGCGACGCTGAATGACGCCAGCGCGATAATCGCTGGAATAAGGAAGAGGGCCAGAAGCGCGAAGAGGACAAACGCAACAGGCCCGACAACGCCAAATCCGGCGAAGGCCAGTAATCCGATGATGATGGCGGCGGGAATAAAGAAAATGATGAACAGCATAAACACAACGCCCTGCAGCACCGAGACGAACAACGCGCCGGAAATCAGCAAGCGCCAGAAATTCCCCTTTGTCATGTTCCATGCATCGCCAAAGGAAATGCGATTCTCGATCGCGGCGATTGGCAGCGCAAGCAACAGCCTTAGCGCGACCCAAAGCCAGACAAGGAATATCCAGATCGCGAGCGTCACGCCCGGTGCGATGATAAGCGCCTTCGCCTGACCGGCGACGGCTTCCGACGCAACCACTGTCAAACCGACGGCGCCGAACACCAGTCCGGCCATGATGACCGCCGTGACGCCGACGATTATTCCGTACAGGATGCGAGTGACGAAATATCGTAATTCACGCGCGCCCAATGCAAAGTAAAACGGCAGCGACGGCGGTTCAAAATTCGCGAATGTAGAGGCGCGGATGATTGCCACATAGACGCAAGACAACAGCAACATGGCAATGAGCGGCATGATCGAACAAATCGCCACGTACCCGGCAAGGAAGCTGCTGGAGCCGCCCAACGCCTCCAGCGCCGCTTCGGGATCGTCGGAGGAAAAGTCCACATCGGACAGGCTGCCCATGCCCAGGAGCACAAACGACCCCAGATACAGCACCATCACCAATACAATCGGCAACCATGCAATGCGGATGACCATGCCAATCCGCTCAAATCCAAACAGAATGGCCTCTAACGGCGGCCGCATAATCGGCGTTTTCATGATGCTTGACCCCACCCCAAATCTTCCCCAAGGCTAGCATGAAAAATGCGCATTCGGTTCTTGTCAATGACACAGGAAAAAACCGCCATAATCAGGAGATTACGACTTGGCGAGTGGCCCGTCACGCAAGCGAGCAGACTATATGCACTTCACGCCGATCCAGACCCGCTGGAGTGACAATGACGTTTATGCGCATGTGAATAACGTCGTTTATTACAGTTTCTTCGATACGGTGGTGAACCAGTATCTGATCGCCGAGGGCGCTCTCGACATAGAAAGAAGCGATGTCATCGGCCTCGTCGTGGAAACCGGCTGCCGATATTTCGAACCGCTAGCGTTTCCTGACGCCCTCGAGGGCGCGTTGCGGGTGGCGCGCATCGGAAACTCCTCCGTGCATTATGAACTCGGGATCTTCAAAGCCGGCGCCGATGGTCCCGCTGCGGAAGGACGCTTTGTACATGTCTATGTCGACAGGGCGTCGCGCAAACCCACATCATTACCGCCGCCTTTGCGCGCCGCGCTGGAAAAGATCGCCATCTGAGACAATCGCGCGCCTTGTGCG
>CAMYNO010000306.1 GCA_947259815.1 uncultured Parvularculaceae bacterium | reverse complement strand
CCGGCAAATTCTTTTCCAATATGAGTCGGGCGCCGCGCGCACCGCCGACAAAATCACGCAAAGCATTCGCAGCGCGGAAAACCAGATTATCCGTGACCGGAAAGCCTTTAAGCGCGTCAGCAAACGGACCCTCAATACTCAAAGACAAGTCATCGGCAGACGCGGCGGCGACTGTATCGCCGTCCTCGGTGAAGACAAACAAGCTCGCAAGGTCATGCAGCCCGTCCTCACGAACGGCCCCGACATGAAGGTAGAGGTTTAATTTTGCCGGCGCGTTCTCACGAACGATCGTCACGATTTTGTTTGTCCGGCGTTTGGCAACCCATTTGAAATTTTTCCGCGCACTTTGTCCGCGACGTCCTCGTCCGGGTCCAACTCAAGGACGCGCTCCCACTGGTATTGCGCTTCAATCTTGCGACCAAGCCGCCAGTAAACATCGCCAAGGTGATCCGTGATCGTTGGGTCTGCGGGCTCGAGGGACGCGGCCTGCTCAAGATGGCCGACTGCATCCTTGTAGTTGCCAAGTTGGTAGTAAGCCCAGCCAAGGCTGTCGATTATGGCGCCGGATGTCGGCTCCAGCGCCACAGCTTTTTCAATAAGGGCGAACGCCTCGTCCAGATTAACGCCGCGCTCGGCCCAGGAATATCCAAGATAGTTGAGCACCGTCGCCTCTTCCGGCGCAAGCTCGACCGCACGTTCCAGATCCGCCTCGGCGCGTTCCCACTCGTCGACCTCGATCAGCGAGGCGGCGCGGGTCAGATAAAAGCGCCATGCATTCGATCGCGGGTCTTCCGGCAACTGGGCAATAACATCGTCCATAACCGACGCCGCTTCGCTATGCTTGCGTTTTGACGCCAGCAATCCCGCAAGCGAGAGCCGCGCGTCGACCGCACCGGGAACCGAGCGAATTGCCGAGCGAAGGATATTGATAGCTTTTTCCGTATCGCCCAACGCTTCATGCGCGCCGGCGATCTCGATCTGCGCCTGCTCATAATACGCTGACGACGAGCGAACCATGGACAGCGCCGCAATCGCCTCCTCATGTTCGCCATAAACATTCAAGATCGATCCCGCGAACCGACGCGCATCGTCGAAACCGGGGTCGAGATAGAGCGCAAGGCGCGCCATGGCGAGGGACATATTGTAATCGGCATTGCCAACGCGATAGCCCGCTTTTTCCGCCGCGTCGCGACGTTGCCACGTATTTTGCAAAACTCCACTCGCGAGAGAATAAAGCGCAATCGCCGCGCCGCGCGATGGCGTAACTTTGCGGCTGGATGACGCGACGCCTTTCGCCAACCGCGCGAGCCCCGCCTTACCCGCGTAACGGGCGTACCCTTCCTGGCCGGCAAGCAGTTCGTAATATTCGCGCGTCGCCGCATCGTCTCCGTCGCGTTCGAGGAAGGCGCCATAGGCTTCGATTTCGGCGGACCCAGAGAACGACATGATCGCCGCCTGATAGGCGCTGCGCGCATCATCCGCATTGCCCAGATTCTCCGACAACAGCGCCGCATGAAGCGGATAAAAGCCACGATATTCTTCGCCTGCGCTTGACCGGAGCGTTTCAAGGGCGGCTTCTTCGCCCTCTGCGCCGGCGACAGCCCACGCGTCAATGATGTTGGCGGCGGGCCGCGGGAAACCGGCTTCCCGTGCATCTCGGATCAGGCGTTTTGCTTCTCCATACCGGTTGAGCTTTATCGCGCGCACGCTAAGCGTCGCCTTGGCGAACCCGCCATCATCGGCGTGTTCGTCCTTTGCCAGCAACTCCGCCAGCGCCAGCGCCTGTTCATAATCGCCGGCCGCCAGGTGAAAATAAAATGCAGTACGGCGGATCGCCGGCGACGACGGCGCCTTTCGGCGCGCATTCGCAAAAGCATCAGAAGCCGTTTCCACGTCGTTGGCGCGCGCAGCAAGACGCGCCGTCAGATAATCGCCGACAACGTTATCCGCGGGCGGCGGCGTGGCGCATCCCGAAAAAAATACGGCGACTGCCGCAACCATAATCAGTGCATTGATACGCAAACCTGAAGCCCCCTCACATGTTCGGATAATTCGGACCGCCGCCGCCCTCGGGCGTTGTCCAAACGATGTTCTGTGACGGATCCTTGATGTCGCATGTTTTACAATGGACGCAATTTTGAGCGTTTATCTGAAAACGCGGATCCGCGCCGCCTTCCTCTGTAACCACTTCATAAACGCCGGCGGGGCAATAACGTTGCGCCGGTTCGGCATAGACCGGGAGATTAACACTTATCGGGATTGATGGATCCTTAAGTTTGAGATGCGCGGGCTGGTCTTCCTCATGATTAGTGGCCGAAAATGCGACATTGGTAAGACGGTCGAACGTAATTGCACCGTCCGGCCTTGGATACTCAATCGGTTTGTGGCGTTCGGCGGGCTCAGTCGCCGCAGCATCGGTCTTGCCGTGGCCAAGCGTGCCGAAAAGCGAAAAACCGGCGATTGTGTTTGTCCATAAATCAATGCCGGACAGTGCGATACCGCCCAGCAAAGTTCCGAAGCGCGACCATAAAGGCTTGGCGTTCCTGGATTTTTTAAGTTCTGCGCGGACTTCCGACGCGTTGTAGGCGGCCTGGTAGGCGTCAAGCGCATCGCCCTCGCGGCCGGCGGACACAGCTTCAAACGCAGCTTCAGCGGCCATGACGCCAGTATGCATGGCGTTATGATTACCCTTGATGCGCGGGACATTCACGAAACCGGCGGAACATCCGATTAAAGCGCCGCCGGGGAACACCAGTTTCGGCACGGACTGATAGCCACCCTCGGTAATCGCGCGACTGCCGTAAGCGATACGCTTCCCACCTTCGAGCAGTTCGGCGATTTCCGGATGGGTCTTGAGTTTTTGAAATTCCCCATACGGATAAACATAGGGGTTTTTGTAGTTGAGATGAACGACAAAGCCGAGAGCGACAGTCCCGTCGGCATAGTGATAGCAAAATGATCCGCCGCCTGTATCATTGTTCAGCGGCCAGCCGAATGTGTGCT
>CAMYNO010000305.1 GCA_947259815.1 uncultured Parvularculaceae bacterium | reverse complement strand
GCCGGGGCTGGACGAGCCGCGGGAAGAAAGTCAGCGCGAAGAAAAAGACGAACCGCTTTTGCCCACGGGGCTTGTTGATCTGGAGCCTGCGTTACCTGCAGGGCTTGACGACGAGGCGTCGGATGAGCAGGACGACGCTCAGTTTACGGACAGGAAATCCCGTCCGCCCATATTGGAAAATGTTACCGGTTTTCTTGAAACCCGGATTGGTCCGCGGCTTCAGGATGATCCCGCACAAGGCGGGTTCACCATAGGCGAAGCGCGCCTTCGCCTGGAGTCTCAGTGGGAGCCTGGCGGTCTGACAATACGTGTTGCCGGCGATGCTGTGTATGACGAGGTTGTCGATCGGCGAAAACCAAATCTCGAAACCGGCGAGGGCGCTTTTGATTTACGAGAGGCAAATGTCGTTTGGCGACCGCTTGATTTTGCGGATGTAAAGGCCGGCCGCCAGATTCTGACCTGGGGCGTCGGCGATCTCATCTTCATCAACGATCTTTTCCCGAAAGATTTCCAGTCGTTTTTTATCGGCCGTGATGAAGAATATCTGAAGGCGCCGTCCGATGCGGTTCGCGTTTCGCTTTTCCATGACATTGCCAATCTCGATCTGGTTTACACGCCGCGATTTGACGCTGATCGTTTTATCGACGGCTCGCGGCTTTCTTATTTCAATCCGGTTGCCGGCGCTGTTGTCGGCGAAAACATGCGCCTCGATCCGGTCCGACCGGATGACTGGTTTGCGGATGACGAATTCGCCGGCCGGCTCTATCGGCAAATAGGGGCATTCGAAGTTGCGTCCTATGGGTATATCGGTTTTTACAAAGGTCCGAGTGGTCTTGCACCCTCTGGCGATTTCTTTTTCCCAAGGCTTTCCGTCTACGGCGCAAGCTTGAGAGGGCCATTTCAGGGCGGGATTTTGACCGCGGAGTTCGGCCGCTATCTGAGCCGCGACGATCCAAACGGCGCTAATCCGCTTATCCCCAATAGCGACACCCGTTTTCTGGTTGGTTTTGAGCGTGAGCTCGCAAGCGAATTCACCGCGGCGGTGCAATATTACGCCCAGATACGTTCCGACCACGACGCGTTTCTTGCCTCGCTGCCCGCTGGGGCGAGACAGGCGGATCAAACCCGTCATCTCTTAACATTGCGCCTCACCAAACTGATGATGAATCAAAATTTGACGCTCAGCGCCTTCAACTTCTGGAGTCCAAATGAAGAAGACGGACATTTGCGCATGCGGGCGAGTTACAAATTAAACGACGACTGGCTTGTCGAGGCGGGCGGCAATATTTTTTACGGCCCGCGTAACGACGTTTTCTTCAGCCAGCTAAAAGATAACACAAATCTCTTTGTCGCGGCGCGTCGTAGTTTTTGACGCTGCGGCGAATAATGAAGGAGGAAAAAACTATGGCGACCATTGTTATACTCGGCGCAGGGCTTGGCGGCGTCATGATGGCTTATGAGATGCGTGAAAAAGCGCGCAAGGAAGATCGCATTGTTGTCGTCTCGGATAAACCCGTTTTCCAATTCACGCCGTCAAATCCATGGGTGGCGGTTGGCTGGCGCGCCCCGGCGCAGATCGAAATCGAACTCGAAAGCCCTCTGGCGAAGAAGAATATCGAGTTTATGCCGCAATCTGCGAAAAGGATCAGGCCGTCTGACAATCAAATTGAGTTTGGTGACGGGGAAACTCTTGAATACGACTTTTTGGTCATCGCGACCGGCCCGGAACTCGCCTTCGATGAAATCGACGGTCTGGGTCCTGAGGGCTTTACACAGTCAATTTGCACGACCGACCACGCGCTGAAAGCGCACGAAGCATTTGAAGCTTTCGTAAAAGATCCCGGGCCGATCGTCGTTGGCGCCGCGCAAGGCGCATCCTGCTTTGGACCGGCTTACGAATTCGCCTTTATTCTCGATACAGAGTTGAGACGTCGCAAGATTCGCGATCAGGTTCCCATGACCTTTGTAACGTCTGAGCCTTATATCGGGCATCTCGGCCTGGACGGCGTTGGCGATACAAAAAGTCTCCTCGAATCTGAACTGCGCGAGCGTCACATAAAATGGATCACAAACGCAAAAATTGCGCGCGTTGAAAGAGAGTCCATGACCGTGGAAGAGGTCGGGCGCGATGGCGCTGTTGTTGAAACCCACTCCGTCGATCACAAATTCTCGATGATCTTGCCCGCCTTTCGCGGCGTGAAAGCTGTGTGCGACATCGAGGGGCTGGTCAATCCGCGCGGCTTTATTCTGACTGACAAACATCAGCGCAACGGCGCTTATCCGAACATTTTTTCCGTTGGCGTGTGTATTGCGATACCGCCCATGGGCCCGACGCCCGTTCCGGTTGGCGTTCCCAAGACCGGGTTCATGATTGAATCTATGGTGACCGCCACGGCGGAAAATATTGCGGAAGTGCTGAACGGAAAACCGCCAAGCCATGAAGCGACCTGGAACGCTGTCTGCCTTGCCGACTTCGGTGACGGCGGCGTGGCGTTCGTTGCGATGCCGCAGATACCGCCGCGTAACGTGAACTGGGCAGCGCAAGGGAAATGGGTCCATATGGCCAAAGTCGGTTTTGAAAAATACTTCCTTGGAAAAGTACGAAAAGGGCAAACTGAGCCTGTCTATGAAAAAGCGGTTTTAAATCTGATGGGCGTACACAAACTAAAGGCCTGAGGAAATCATCGTCAAACCAACCGGATGCAGGAGAATTCAGTGTCATATTATTTTGCGAAAAAACTGGAGTGTTCATTCGAAGATGCAGT
>CAMYNO010000304.1 GCA_947259815.1 uncultured Parvularculaceae bacterium | reverse complement strand
TCGCAGCGTGCCTGGTCCGCTTCAGGCGGCTATCGACGCTGGCGTCGCGCTTGATGACGACGACGGTTTGACTGCGCTCGGTCTGACCGGCGTTATCGGCTACAAGCAAGACTGGACGACGGAAGATTCGGTGCGGCAGCTCGCCAACACGCAAATCATCGGTCTCAATCTGCGTCAGAAAGAGACCAGTCTTGATGCAACGGTTAACGGCTTGATTTCCGGCGCGCTGGAATGGGACGACAACGCCGTTACGCTGACCGGCCTTTACATCCATTCGACCACGAAGGAATCGCAAATCACCGCTGGCGATACGTTCAACAACGGTGCGATTCTGTCTGAGCAAAGCATCTTCCTCGAACGTGCTTTGACCATGGGACAAGCCGCCGGGGAACACGGGCTGGGCGATCAGTTCGCGGTAAACTGGCGTGGGTCTTTCGCGCGCGCGACGCGTGACACGCCTTATGAGCGTTCTTTCGAAAATCGGGTTTTCGACACGTCCGGCGTCACGCCGAGCCTGCCGTTCTCCAATGTTCTGGAGCCGACGCTTGACGAGAACGACATTGAAGTCCTGACGGGCGTGCCGACATATCTTTCCGGCACGACATTCCACCGGGTCGTGTTTTCGGAATTGACCGACGACACCTGGTCCGGCGCCGTCGATCTCTTCTGGTTCATCCCGGTTTCCGGCGCGCGTGAAGCGACATTGTCGGTGGGCTATGAATATCTCGACAATGATCGGGAATTTATTTCCAACCCGTTCTTCTTCAACACGACGACGACCGTGCCGCTTGATACCGCGCAGGCGCGGGTCGACTTCATGTTCTCGCCGGACAATATCGGGCCGAGCCTGTTTCAATTGTCCGACTCAGCAACGCAAGGCGTTAGCTCCTATCTTGGCGAGCTGACCGTACATGCAGCCTATGCTCAATTCGATGCGGAGCTTATTCCGACAGTTCGAACGACTGTTGGCGTCCGCTATGAAGATGCGGAGCAAATTGTCGATACGTTTGACCGGTTCGGCAACGATCCGAACCAGTCCGAGTTCGACACCAGTCGCGCGCAAGACTATTGGCTGCCGTCCGCGACACTAACCTGGAACTTCACCGACGACATGCAGTTCCGGTTGGGCTATTCGCACACAATTGCCCGGCCGCAGTTCCGCGAACTCGCCGCATCGCAATTCACCGATCCAACGACGGACCGCGTCTATCGCGGCAGTCCGATCCTGCTGGATAGTGAATTCCGTAACTATGATGCTCGTATGGAATACTATCTCGGGCGCAACCAGTTCATCACGGTTGGCGGTTTCTACAAGCAAATCGACAACCCGATCGAAGAAATCCAGACGGCTGGTTCGGACTTCAACTTCCGGACCGGGTTTATCAACTCACCGAAAGCCGACCTTTACGGCGGTGAAGTTGAGTTCCGTTCCAACTTCGATCTCTCATGGAATGAGTGGTTCGAAAATCGCAGTTGGCTGTTCACAATCAACTACACCTTCACCGAGTCTGAAGTTCAGGCCGGCGCCAATGATGTCATCCGTGAATTCAACAACGGATCCATCATCGAAACGCCGGGCGACACTTTCGGCATTGATGGGTCGCCGCTGGTCGGTACGCCAAAGCATATCGTGAACTCTCAGTTTGGCTGGGAAAGCGACAGCACCCAGTTCACGGTTCTGCTGGGTTGGGTTTCCGAGCGCCTGTTGGCTCGCGGCCAGCGCGGCGACAGTGTGACGAACCCGTCGCGCCTTCTCGACGTGTTTGAGCGCCCCGGCGTTCAACTCGACGCCGTGTTCCGTCAGGACGTGAACATCCACGGTACGGATTTCACGATCGGTCTTAGCGCTCGCAACCTGCTTGCGACGCGTCATATCGAGTTCCAGGACGGAACGGCCGGCACGGCCAACGGCATCACTAACTTCAATACCTATGACCGCGGGCGTTCATTGAGCGCCAGCTTGACGGCGAAATTCTAGGATTTTCGCCGGAGATTGAGAAAAATACATATATTTCCGTAGTGTAAGCCCGCGGCCGCCTGCTTTTTAGTAGGCGGCCGCGGGTCATTTTGTTATGGGTGCGTTGCCGCCGGCGGAAATCTCCACGGCGCCGAAGGGACAGGCATGCGTAATGGCGACGACGACGCGTAAATCCGGGGCCGGTGCTATGACCGAAGACGCCCTGCGATCGCTCGGTGGAATGCTCGCCGGCAAGCGTGCGCAGGCGCTGCTGAAGCGTGCGCCCTCTATTGCCGAATTTGTGTTCGCCGTTCTGATCGGCATTCTCGCGGCAAAAATCCTGTTCGCGTTGTTTGCGCCGCCGCCGACACCCAAAAGACTGCCTGTGGTTTCTGGCGCGCAATCGGCGCAATCCGCGCCGTTGAGCCTGTCCAATACGCCTTTCAGGATTGCGTCCGTTGAGGCCACGGCGCCTGTGCCGGAGGCGACGGCGGAATATGAAGAGACACAGCTTGATTTAACCCTCCACGGGGTTTTTGTACTGAGTGGCATCCCCACGGCGATTATTTCAACGCCAGACGGCAAGCAGGGAAGTTTCGGCCTTGGCGATACGATCTGGAGCGAGGTTTCGCTTGAGCGGATCGTTTCATCGGAGCAGGTCGTGATGCTGGTTTCGGGCGCCCGAGAAACGCTGACCCTTAAAAACCGCGACCCGAAGGATGCCGTACGGCGTTCGCAACCTGCCGGTCCGCGGCCCGTGGCGCTGCCGCAAAACGCCATTGGCGGGCTCCCGATTGGCGATATTGCAAACATTTCCCTTGTGCGGTCGGCAGACGGGCCGCGACTCGTGCTTCAACCTGGCCGCAACAAGCGCGCTTTTCAGGCGGCGGGGCTCAAACCGGGGGACATTGTGTTGGCCGTGAACAATCGGCGCCTTGGCGCTGATCTGGCGTCGGAAACGAGGCGTTTTGCTGCACTGGCGGAATCGGGAAAGATCAGTCTATTAGTCGAGCGTGATGGAACGTCGGTGCCTGTAGAAATAATAACAACTGGGAACGGCCGATGAAGAGGCTGCGTTTACGCGGCGCGATTATGCGCAGAGGACCAATCACGGCCGCAGCCTTCGCTGCGGTCCTTGCCTTTTCGGCGGGCGCACGAGCGCAGGATCAGACTTGCGCCGGTTCCGTGAACTTCGAAGAGGCCGACATACGCGCGATAATCACCGAGTTCGCCAGCCGCACCGGGCATAAATATGTCATCGACCCCCGCGTTAACGGCACAATTACCATCAAGTCCGGCCCGAACGGCAATCTTTGCCCCGATGAAGCATGGGAGCTTTTTCAGGCCGCGCTGCGGGTGAGTGGGTTCACGGCATCGCCGATAAACGGCGACAGCTACAAGATCATTCCGGTGCAGGATGGCGCCCGCGCGGCCGGCCCCGTGGGCGAGGCTCAGCGGGGCGATTACGTCACCCAGATTGTGCGCTTGAAGTATATTGATGCGCGCGAGGCCGCCGCGACCCTGACCCAGATCGTTTCGGAGCGCGGCGTCGTTTCGCCGGTCCGTACCGGCAACGCTGTTATTCTGGTTGATGAGGCCGCGAATATTGCACGCCTTATGCAGGTGCTTGAGAGCGTTGACCAAGACACCACTGTTTACAGGACGATACCGCTACAAAATATGTCGGCGGTTGAGGCTTCGCGGATAGTAACCGATCTTGCCAAGGAAATGTCGGCTGAGAGCGGTGGCCAGCGCATGTCGGTGCAGGTGCTTCCTGTTGAGGCGTCTAACAGCATTCTGGTGCGGGCGGAGCCGCAAATCCTGACCCGCATTTTGCGTGTCATTACCGAACTCGATCGCGTGGGCGCGACCCAGGCGGGGCTTTCTGTGATCACCTTGAACCACGCCAATGCCGAGGAAATGGTTGATTTACTGCGCGAAATTGCTGGTGCACAGCCTGATCCCAATTCCGGCGGCGACGGCCCCGCGATTGTATTGGGACCGCGCACCAATATCAGCGTCGATGTGGCGACCAATTCGATTATCATTTCCGGCGACGCCGGCATTCAGCAGACCCTGAAAGACGTCATTTCCCAGCTTGACCGTCGCCGTGCGCAGGTTCTTGTGGAGGCGGTGATCGTCGAGGTGTCGGACAACACGGCGCGTGAACTGGGTATCCAGTATTTCCTATCGGGCGACGGTTCCGAGAACGGCCGCGTTCCGTTTGCGGCGACTAATTTCCAAAGCGCACAGCCCGATGTTCTGGCGTCCGCCGGCGCCTTCCTGCTCAATGACAGCCCGCTATTTGGCGGCGGCGATGATGATGGTGAGGGCGGAGGCGCCGCTGGGCAATTGGCGAGCACCGCGATTTCGTCCCTTCTTTCCACCAATGGCCTCGTTCTTGGCGGCGCTGGCGCGTTGAGCGACGGATCGGTCTTTGGCGCGGTTCTGACCGCGTTGCAGGAAGACGATGAGTCGAGAGTTCTTTCGCTTCCGTCAGTTTTGACCTTGGACAATCAACCGGCGAAGCTTTCCGTCGGCCAGGAAATTCCCGTGACGACCGGCGAGGCCGTTGGCGATAATTTTTCGGGCGGCGCCTTCCGAACGGTTTCGCGCGAGGAAGTGGGCATCATTCTCGAAGTGACGCCGCGAATCACGGACGGCGATACGGTGACCCTCGAAATCAGCCAGGAATCGTCCTCGGTCGCGGGCCAGATCCTGTCCACATCGACGGACCTCATTACCAACAAAAGTACGATTGAAACGAAAGCGCTGGTCGATAATGGCGACGT
>CAMYNO010000303.1 GCA_947259815.1 uncultured Parvularculaceae bacterium | reverse complement strand
GCGATACGGTCGAAGTGCGGCCTGTTGGAGCAGGCGACCCAGTCACTGCGAGAATATCGTTCATAGCGCAGGAGGCGGAGTTTACGCCGCCGGTTATCTATGCCGAAGGCGTGCGCGACAAACTTGTTTTTCTGGTGGAAGCGCGTCTGGAAAGCGTCACCGGGTTAAAGCCCGGCCTGCCTGTCGATGTAGTGATCCCATGAATGAATTCGCCATCGACGTGCGCGGTCTCGTCAAACGTTTTGGCGATAAAACCGCCGTGGACGGCGTTGATATAAAAATGCCGCGCGGCGCCGTGTGGGGGTTTCTTGGGCCGAACGGTTCCGGCAAGACAACAACGATCCGTATGATTTGCGGCCTGTTGCGCGCCAGTGAAGGCAGCGGCGAATGCCTCGGTTATGATATTGCGACGGAAGCAGCGAAGATAAAGCTTGAAACCGGCTATATGACCCAGAAATTTTCATTCTGGGGCGACTTAACGATCCGGGAAAATCTTGAATTTGTGGCGCGGCTGTATCAGATGCGGCCATTGCGCCAAATCGTCGATAAAACGCTGGAAAATCTGGGGCTTACCCATCGTCAGAACCAGCTTGCGGGCGCTTTGTCGGGCGGGTGGAAACAGCGCCTCGCCCTGGCGGCGATCTCCATGCACGATCCGAAACTTCTGTTGCTGGACGAGCCGACGGCCGGCGTCGACCCGCAGGCGCGGCGTGACTTCTGGGATGAAATACATCGTCTTTCTACGGAAGGTATGACCGTTCTTGTTTCAACCCATTACATGGACGAGGCCGAACGCTGCGACCGGGTGGTTTATCTCGCCAATGGGAAGGTTGTCACCGAAGGCCGTGTAGAGAAAATCATTGAGCGGTCCGCGCTCATCACATTTCGCGCGGAAGGAGAGGGCGTCAGGCGTATCGCGCAGGGGCTAAAAGGAAAACCGGGCGTCGATCACGTCGCCTATTTCGGCTCCGCCTTGCATGTGAGCGGCACGGACCGCACTCTCCTTGCGGGGGCTGTCGCCGGCGCCGGGAGTGGCGACGTCAATTGGGAAGAGGTACGCCCGAGCCTTGAAGACGCCTTCATTGCGCTGATGGCGGAAGCCGGCGCCGATATGCGGGAGCATGGTTGATGTTCGGCGATGCTTTCCAGCGAATAGGCGCGATCTTTCTAAAAGAATTCGTTCAGATGCGCCGCGATCGCGTGACATTTGCAACGATGATTACGATGCCGATTATCCAGCTCACGCTGTTCGGTTTCGCCATCAACACAGACCCGAAACATCTTCCGACTGCCGTGCATGTGGAAGAACAAACGCCAATCATCCGAACCATTCTGACCGGTCTTGAAACGTCGGAATATTTCGATCTCACAATGCATCTGGACGATCCGCGCGACAGCCAGCATTTGCTGGCGCGCGGCGAGGTATTATTCGTCATTTCCTTTCCGGCCGGTTTCACCGAAAGGCTGATACGCGGGGAGCGTCCGCAAATCCTGATCGAGGCTGACGCCTCCGACCCGGTTGCCGCCGGTAATGCGCTGGGCAATGTTTCGATGATCATCGACCGCGCTTTAAAGCATGATCTGAAAGGGCCGCTTGCGTCGTTGGCGCCGGCGCCAAGTCCGGTCGAGATGATTGTTCATCGCCGCTACAACCCGGAAGGGATTACTCAGTATAATATCGTGCCTGGACTTCTCGGCGTTATTTTGACCATGACGCTAATCATGTTCACGGGCATGGCGATGACGAGAGAGGCCGAACGGGGCAATCTTGAAAACCTGCTCGCCATGCCGGCGAAACCGATCGAGGTGATGATCGGAAAGATCACCCCCTTCATATTCGTGGGCGCCATACAGACGACGATAATTCTTTCAGCGGCAAAGTTCGTTTTCGGGGTGCCGTTTGCCGGGCCGATAGCATTGTTACTACTCGGCGTTTTTATATTCATGCTGGCAAATCTTGCCCTTGGCTTCACATTTTCCGCCATTGCCAAATCGCAGATCGAAGCGATGCAATTGACGTTCTTCTTCTTCCTGCCGTCGATGTTGTTGTCGGGCTTTATGTTTCCATTCCGCGGCATGCCGGAATGGGCGCAGGGCTTGGGCGAAATATTGCCGCTGACGCATTTCCTGCGTGTTGTTCGCGGCGTGATGCTGAAGAGTGCGACTTTTGCCGATATGGGTTACGATCTTTTTGCGATGACGGCGTTTGCCGCCTTCGCTGTCGTGATCGCTATGGTTCGTTATCGTACGACGCTGGATTAACGCGCCGCCGCTTTTTTTAAGAGTGCTAGTAAAGCCTCGGGCGACCCAACCGCTTCAATGTCCGCCGCTGAAACGGTGACGCCCCATTTGTCCGCAATCGCCTGATATCGCGGCGCACGCCATTCGATCAGTTTCGCAAACCCCCAGCGAATGAAGGCGTCGGGATCAACATTCGTTTCCGCCTCGCCGCTTTCCTTCAGGTAATCCGCCCAGCATTGTTTCAGGAAGGATTCATTATAATACATCGGTTTCGGCGCCTTATCGAAGCGTGCTTTCAGGGCTTCCGCGTGCGCCTCGTCTCCCTTGATATAGACAATGAGACAACTCTCGCTCAGCGTCTTTAACACCGGATCGTTTTCATCATGCGGATCGACAACTTCGCAAACCGATCCGCTCGTATCGCAGATAAAATGACTGTAGCCGTAAATTGTGCGCGCCTTTTTCACGAACAAAGGCGTATCGCGCATGGCCGCGATTTCTGCTTCGCGGTGCTGGCGCTGACGGTGCAGATATTCTTTAAACGGAATGCCCCCCTTGGCCGCGTCGCCCGGTTTGCCGAGATATGTTGAAAGCGGCTCAAGGTTATCGAATGTGATGTTCGAGGAGATGTATATCGAATCCGATTTCAGCAGGTCGCGCAGGAATGGCGTTTTCATCGCTTCGCGTTTGAAGTTGTCGACAATCGGTTCGTCCATGTATCGCGTGCCGATGCGGTAATCGACGGAATAGTGAAACCAGTCGGCTTCGCGCCGCATCATCGCGGCTATCCGCGTCTTCCCGACGCCGGACATGCCAAGGACTGCTATGGGACTACCGGATTGATAATTTCGCATGTGCCGTCTGCTGGTGATT
>CAMYNO010000302.1 GCA_947259815.1 uncultured Parvularculaceae bacterium | reverse complement strand
GTCGACAATCGCGGGCCGACCGTCGCGCAAACCGGTTTCAACCTGGCGGGGTGTACTGTTGCGACCGCATCCGATCCGGGCTGTACACTGATTACATTCGGCCAGCCGGTGAAATCGTTTAAAACGGTAGATTTCAACTACACTCTGAAGGCCCCGTGGGAGACGACGCTCAGCCTTGGCGTACTGAATATCTTCGATGCCGATCCGCCTCAGGCGCGCCTTGAGCTGAGCTACGATCCGTTTATCGGCAACCCTTACGGGCGGACCTTCAAGTTTGGCGTTCGCAAGCAGTTCTAAATGATACGGGCGCGGCGTTTTCGCTGCGCCCGACTACCAACCAAAATGACGACGGGTGAAGGCGGCGGTGAACATCAAGCAGCCAGACGCGGCCCTTGGCGCCGGCGCCGACAACCAGGTTCTGGCCGGTCGCGCAACCATGCTGGGCATGTTGTTGCTTATCTATACGAGCAATTTCATTGACCGGACAATTCTGGCGACGCTCGCGCAGGCGATCAAGATCGATCTTGGCATCACCGATGCGCAATTAGGGCTGTTGCAAGGGCTGGCGTTTGCGCTGTTCTATACAGCGCTTGGCATTCCGCTTGCGCGACTGTCCGAGCACGTCAACCGCGTCTCGTTAATTTCCATTTGCCTGGCGATCTGGTCGGTCATGACCGCCCTGTGCGGCGCGGCGCAAAGCTTTCTGCAATTGTTCCTGTTAAGGGTCGGCGTCGGCATAGGCGAAGCTGGATGCACGCCGCCGGCGCACTCGCTCATCTCCGATCTTTATGGCCCTGAAAAACGCGCGACGGCGCTTGCGATTTACTCGATCGGCATTCCGCTGGGCATGATGATCGGCGCCGTCAGCGGCGGCTGGCTGACGGACGCGTTCAACTGGCGTGTCGCGATGGTCGTTGTCGGTTTACCCGGTCTGGTGTTGGCGCTGGTTTTTCGTATCATTGCGCGCGAACCCAAACGCGGCGGCGCGGAGGCGATGCCGTTTGAGGACTCTGACAAAACACCGTCGATAAGCGAAACTGCAAAACATCTGTTCGGTAATCCGGCGTTTTTTCACATTACGGTCGGCGCCACGCTCGTCGGATTTGTCGGATATGGAACCGGCACGTTCGCGCAAGCATATTTTATTCGCATGTTCGATTTGAGCTATGCGCAGGTCGGTCTTGCATTCGGGTTGATCGGCGGATTTTCCGCAGGCGTCGGCACGCTTCTTGGCGGCGTTCTCAGCGACTGGGCGGGGCGGCGGCAACGCGCCTGGTATGCGATCTTGCCTGGCGTCGGCCTTCTGATTGCAACGCCTGCTTATATTTTCGCCTTTACGCGCAATGACTGGATGGCGGCCGTGTGGCTGATGTTGCTGCCGGGTCTTTTTCACTATGCCTATATCGGGCCGACGCTTGGCGTCATGCACAATCTGGCGACGCCGCGAATGCGGGCGACGGCGACGGCGCTTTTCTTTGTTGCCGTCAATCTGATCGGCCTTGGTCTTGGGCCTTATGCGACCGGTCTGGTGATTGATTTTATTGTCGAGCTTATGTTCAGCGGCGCCGGTTTTGAAAATTTCGTTACCGCCTGCCCGGGCGGTGTTGCGCCAGCGGACGCATCCACCGTGTTAACGCAAGCCTGCGCCAGCGCCAGCGCCTTGGGAACACGCTACGGCATAGTCGTCATCCTTTTGATTTTCGTATGGGCGGCGTTCCATTATTTCTGGGCGGCGCGCCATATGGGCCGGTCGTTACAACGCGCGCCACTCAACGCATGACCAAGGACGACGGACAATTAAATGCCGATTAAGGACCATATTAATTCAACGGCGCCCTGGGCAAGCCTGCAAAGCGATAGCGATGACTGGGCAAGCGCGCAGCCTGAACTATTAGGCTCGATGCTGACATTTATGGTCCTTATACGGTCTTTTGAAGAAAAAGTGCTGAGCCTTGCCGGTGAGGGGCTTGTGCATGGGCCTGCGCATTCGGCAATCGGTCAGGAAGGCGGCGCGGTAGGTTCCATTCTGGCGATGCGTAACGGCGATCAGATCAACGGCTCGCACCGCGCCCACCACCAGTTCCTTGCAAAAGCGCTGCATTTTCTGCGTCCGGAAGGGATTTCGCCGCACGCAGGTTTCGACGGTGATGTTGAGGCGATCGTCAAAAAGTCACTTGCTGAAATTCTCGGGCTTGCCGATGGTTTTTGCAAAGGACGTGGTGGGTCGATGCATTTGCGTTGGGCTGAGGCGGGTAATCTTGGCACGAACGCGATTGTCGGCGGCGGCGTACCGTTTGCAATCGGATCGGCCTGGGCGCATCGCCGCGACAACACCGGCAATGGCGTTTTTACCTATTTTGGCGACGGCGCCGTCAACATAGGTTCGGTGCTTGAAAGTTTTAATCTGGCGGCGGCATGGAAGCTGCCGGTTTGCTTTTTTATCGAAAACAATCGCTACGCCGTTTCAACTGCTGTTGACGAGGTAACGGCGGAGCCGCGGCTTTCATCTCGCGGGCTTTCGTTCGGTATCCCGGCATGGAAAGTCGACGGTATGGACCCGCTCGCCGTGTATCTTGCCACACAGGAAGCGCTTGGCGTGATGCGGGCCGGCGAGGGGCCGGATATCATTGAAGCAGACGTATACAGATATTTTCATCAAAACGGCCCGCTGCCAGGCAGCGCCTTTGGATACCGCACGAAGGAAGAAGAAGCGGAGTGGCGCGCGCGCGATCCGATTGAACGGGTGGCGCGGGAAATGGAGTCGCGACAGATTATCGGCGCCGATGTACTGGAAGACGTAACGTCACGCGCCGATGCGCTGATGGACAAGATCGGCGCTGAACTTGTTGAAGAACACGAAGGAAAGCGGCGCATTATACCGT
Organism: uncultured Parvularculaceae bacterium; assembly: GCA_947259815.1. Lineage (GTDB taxonomy): Bacteria > Pseudomonadota > Alphaproteobacteria > Caulobacterales > Parvularculaceae > Hyphococcus. Next base: position 83 of record CAMYNO010000302.1, on the reverse strand, counting down.
CGCTGTGGCCGTCGCCGGATTTTCGCGATTTTGGCGTGCGCGGCGACTTATCGGAATTTGACGGCGTTCGTTTTGAAGAACAG
>CAMYNO010000301.1 GCA_947259815.1 uncultured Parvularculaceae bacterium | reverse complement strand
TCGATACTGCGGCGCCGCTTTCAGAAGGGCGTCGTCGTCAGCTTGAAGACACAATCCCGAGCACGCGGGCAAACCTGACATTCAACCATTATATGGGGCCGGTCCGGGGCATGTTGCGCGTTAATTACTACGGCAAGTTCTTCGAGTGTCATCTCGATGCCGTTTCGTCCACGGGGCCGGAATTCTGCGATCTTCCGCATTATGGCGGCGCGCAATTCCCGATCGACGTTGAACTCGGTTACGACATCATGGAAAATGTCGAATTGATCGCGGGCGCACAGAATGTATTCCATTCCTACCCGGATCAATTGAGTGCTGCGAATGCCGGTGTCGCCGGTGCGTTGTATCCGCCAATCTCTCCGGCTGGGTTCAGCGGCGGCTTCTATTACTTCAAGGTTCGCGCAGACTTCTGATAGCACTTGCCTATAGCCCAACAAAAGCGGCCATCGTTCTTCGTAACGGTGGCCGCTTTCTTTTTCATTTAGTTATGAGCTGTAGTTCAAAACTAACGGTAAGCTGAACGAGGCGGCGAGAGAATCCAGCCTCTTGCGCGGGGTCTCGCCAATCAGGGGTTCATGATCCGCCGGCGCATTAAGGATAAGCGCATCGGAGGATTTGATCAGCGTGCATCCGTTAAGGAGATCCGGCGATTTAGGCGCAAGGGTTGCAGCAAATCGCAGCGCGAGGCCGGCTTGCGTCGCGGATTGCTGCGTTTCCCAGTCGAGCAGGCTGATCGCCTGTTCATTAGGCAATGGCGCATTGCGCCCGCAATATCGGCAATATAGCGCAAGCGCAATCCATATCCGCTCATTATGACTGACGCCGACAAAAGGCGCGCTAATCGCCGTATCGAAGGCATGGCGACCGCGCAGGTCCGGGTGGGAATAGGCTGCGATATCGACAAGCTCCGCCGTAGCCTCAAGTATCCGCAATTTTACCGTTGGGTCGTTATTGAAAAGCGGCGCCACCACTTTTAACGCCGCGGCGCCAAAGCGCGGTTCCGGCGAGAAACGACTGGAAAAGAACCGGCAAGCTTCCAGCAAGGGGTCTGCATCGCGTTGGCGCTTATTCAACGCCTGATAAAGCAGCCCTTCCCTGACGCCGCCCGATGAAACGATGACGCGTTTTGCATCCATTTCCACGAGCAACGTCTTCAGCGCAATAGCCGCAAGGGGAAGCGTATCGATGCGCTTTCGCGAAATGCCGGGGATTTCTTCAAGAGACTGGCGGCTCTGTTTCGCCACCAGGTCACATACCTCGATGGCTGACGATGCGGATAATTCGTACCGATGCAACACCGACAAAGGATAATGCTTGAGATTCATGTGTATGCGGGCGATGGAACGCCATGCGCCGCCCACAGAGTAAAGCGCATCGTACTTGCCGCGTTTCAGAAACGATACGTCCTTAAGCGCTTCTTCCATAAGCACGCGCGCTTTGCTGATATTTCCACCCGTTGCGCGCATAACGGAAAGCGGCCCAATCGGCAGGCTGATACTCTGTGTTGCCTCGCCCTTCTTGATCGAAACAAGTTCAAGACTGCCGCCGCCCATATCGCCGGCGAGGCCGCGAGCGTCCGGCTCAACGGCGAACACGCCGAGAGCGGCCAGTTCCGCTTCCTCGTGACCCGAAATGACCTTCACGTCGAATCCGACCGACTTAACGGCGTCCACGAATGTCGCGCCGTCTTTCGCTGAACGAACTGCGGCCGTTGCTATCGTGCTCGTCGGCGGATCGCCATAGGCGCTGAGAATGATCCGAAATCGCCGTAAAGTCGCCAGTGCGGCATCGACCGAGACCGAGTTAAGCGCGCCGTCTTCCATCACATCGCGGCCAAGGCCGCATAGCGCTTTTTCGTTGCAAATCGCCATTGGCGCACGAAGCGGCCCATCAAAAATCACCAGACGGACGGAATTCGAACCGATATCGACGACAGCCCGCCGCACAGACTGGCTGCCGCTATCGTTCTGAGCGGTCTCCACATCGTCAATATTCGTTGTCTGCATATGGGCCGTCGATTACGCTTTTTCGCCTTATACACGATTCACATCGACGGCGTTACTTGCGGGGGCGTAGCGCCTTCGGCGCATTGTATTTTATGGCGCCGCCTCGGCCGGACAGGCTAGGATTCGTCATCATATAGGTGTGGACGCTGAACGCATCGGACTTGCCGGTATGTTTGGCGCGGATGAATTCGCCATCCGGCTGAAGAACCCAGCTTTGCGCATCGTCATTGAGATTGGCGACCATGATGTAATTCAGCACCTGACGCCGCACCGTTGGATTCTCAATTGGGCAGAAGACTTCGACCCGGCGATTCAGGTTTCGCGGCATCAAATCCGCCGACGCGATGTAAACTGCGGCATTCGAGTTTGGAAGCGCGTCGCCGGCGCCGAATGCGTAAATTCGCGCATGTTCAAGAAATCGCCCAATAATGCTTTTGACGCTGATGTTATCGGAAAGGCCCGGCACGCCCGGCCGCAGACAACAAATCCCCCGGACAATGAGGTCGATGCGTACGCCAGCTTGCGATGCTTCATAAAGTTTGTCGATCATGGCGCCATCGACGAGGGAATTCATCTTGGCCCAGATCGCCGCCTTCTTGCCTTTGCGAGCGTTTTTGATTTCCCGGTCGATTAATTCTGTCATTCGCGACCGCGCGGTCAGCGGTGCTATCGCGAATTTTTCCAGTTCTGACGGCGCCGCGTAACCCGTGATGTAGTTAAAGACTTTAGCCGCGTCGCGCCCGATCGCCGGGTCGCAAGTGAACAAAGAGAGGTCTGTATAGATTTTCGCTGTAATCGGATGATAATTGCCGGTTCCCACATGGGTGTAGGTACGCGCGCCTTCAGACTCCTGACGCACAACGAGAGACAGCTTGGCGTGGGTTTTATATTCGACAAACCCATAGACGACATTGACGCCGGCGCGTTCCAGTGCGCGGGCCCAGCGTATATTGGCTTCTTCGTCAAAACGCGCTTTCAGCTCGACAAGCGCAGTTACGTTTTTGCCCGCTTCGGCGGCTTCGATCAGCGCCTCGACAATCGGGGATTGTTTGGAGGTTCGATAAAGCGTCTGTTTTATTGCGACCACTTTCGGGTCAGCCGCCGCCTGTTTCAGGAACTGCACGACAACGTCAAACGATTCATAAGGGTGATGAACCAAAATATCCTTGGCGCGAATGGCGGAGAAACAATCACCGCCATGTTCGCGAATGCGCTCCGGAAAGCGCGGTTCATACGCTGTGAATTGCAGATCCTGGCGGTCGGCCGGAATTAGCTCGCTCGTCTGCGCCAGCCCTAAAAGTCCGTCCACAGGAATAATGTCCTGCGGCGTCGCCTGAAGCCTTTCAGAGATAAGCGCGCGCATAGTTTCCGGCGTCGCGGCGTCGAAATTAACGCGGATCACATCGCCGCGACGGCGTCGTTTCAGCATCGACTCAAAAAGACGCACAAGATCTTCTGCTTCTTCCTCGACCTCAACGTCAGAGTCACGCAAGACCGAAAAGGCGCCGTGGCTTACGACTTTGAAGGATGGAAAAACGTGATCGATAAACCGTACAATGACATTTTCCAGAGAAATAAACCGGACTGCTTTTTTGATGCGGTTTTCGTCATTCGATTCCGGCAGGCGAATAAAGCGCCCAATCTTGCTGGGCACCGGCAACAACGCCTGCATGGGGCGCCCATCCGGTCGCTCCAGTTCAAAACAAAGTACAAAACCGAGATTGGGAATGAACGGAAACGGATGAGCCGGATCGAGCGCCAGTGGCGTCAGGATTGGAAAAATATTTGCGTCAAATTCGTTCTGCAACCAATCATTGTCGGCTTGCGTCAATTCTTCATCGCCAAGCACGAGAACCCCAGACTCGCGCATCAGCGGTTGCAACTCCGCCCAACAACGCTGTTGTTCATTAATCAGCAGCAGCGCTTTGTCGGCGATCAAATCCAGTTGCTGCTGGGGCGTTAGCCCCTCCTGACTTAGTGCGGAAATGCCCTCGCGCACCTGACCACGAAGACCCGCCACACGCACCATGTAAAATTCATCAAGGTTGCTCGCAGAGATTGACAAAAAGCGCAGTCGTTCCAGCAGCGGGTGGTTTTCGTTAAACGCCTCTTCAAGGACGCGCGTGTTGAATGAAAGCCAGGACAGCTCGCGATTGATAAATCGCTCCGGCGACAAAGCGGTGATCCCGCCGACGCCTGTCTCTTTACCCGTCAGATCTCGTACTGCGTCATCCGCTCCGGCCAATTTGAAATCCTTGATTTGGTCCATGATGATTTACATTGCGTTCCTATGGCGCTTCATCGAACGCCATTAACAGTTCTTTTGCCAGTGCAACGGTAATTTTTTTCTTACGCCGCGCAGCTTCATTGTCGGCGAATTCGACAAAGGTGAGTGCGCTGGCGAATGTGCGTGGCAATCGCGGCGCAGCGAATTCCACAACGGCTTCGTCCACAACAAGCTGACGGTCGCCAAATGCTTTCGAAATGACCGCACGCAATAGTGCTTCGTCCGGTTGGTCGAGCCCGGCGCGCGGTATGGCTTCCAGCCGCGTTCGCAAATCCGGAAAGCCCATTGCCCATTCGCCCGGATGACCCGTCCCGACAAGAATAGCCCGCATTCCGGCGGCAGCTATCTCCTCAAGGGTCAGAAGAAAGGCGCGAGGGTCGTCCGCAGGCAAATCGTCCAGCACGACAAGGTCGATGTCGGGATTAACTTCCAAGCCTGAAAACGATTGCCACGATACAAACGCGCCGTTTTCTTCCGCCAGGATTGACGCCAGATGAGTCTTGCCGGACCCGACCGGTCCGCAAATGATGAAGTTAGGCTCTGACGAGGTCAGCCATGCCCGCGCGGAGCGCCATGCGGCTTCATTCGTCGGGGCAATGAGGAACGCATCGCGGTCATATCGCGGCGGGTGTTTAGGCAAAGGCAGTACGAGCTGCGTCGCCTGCTTCCGCCTTTCCAATAAGGCTGAACGATCCATCACGCTGAAATCGCCTCCCCACCCCTGATTGCGCTTCTAATCGTCGTAATCTGCGGCCGGATAAGACGCGGGCTGAACCGACGAGGTTCCGTTCGCATTCGATCCAAATAACCCGCCGCGACGTTCTGTGGTTTGCCAGCGTTGCGCCGCCGCCGGCGTTGCAATTGTCCAATAGTCGCCGTCCTGACTCCACATGACGAGACCCTGCGCATCCATCGCAACGATAAGTTTCTCCGGATCGCCAAAAGCCTGGATCACCATCTCGGCGCCGCCGCGCGAAAGCGAACGAACCTGCACGGCGTTCACGAGCGGCGTTGCGGTCAGAGCCGAACGAATCTGACCCCACTCCGCGATTGAATTGTAAACAGCGCTGACATTAAGAAGCGCCGCCACCGTATGGTCGATCAGTGTACGTTCTTTCCAGGGCTTGGCATATTTCGCAATGGTTTCCTCGATCGCGCGCTCTGCGAGGATAGGAAAATTACCTGACGGCTGGGAAAACCACGCTTCTGCAAGAATATCGCCCTGTTGCGCCTGTCCGAATTGCGTTCCGGTCGGCGCTTGTGCCGCCGCTAGCCGATCGGCGCCGACGATTTCGCCTGCCGGCAAGTCTGCCTCAAATCCATGGCGTTCTACATAACCGCTGATAAAGCGCACGCGCAGTTTATCTTCGCCGTCTTTCTGTTGTAGAAAAGCATGCGCAACAATCACCTGTGGCGCATTATAACGCGCGGCAATTGCACTGAGCGCCTCGGGCGTTGCCGCCGCCGCCTGTCGAGCCGAGAGATTGGCTGAATCTTCAAGATCGCCAAGCGGCGCAATCAACGGCGTTAGTTCATTATCATATGGACGTACTTTCCAGGCGGCCATCCATGGGTTGTTCTCCTCCCAGAGATACAAGCCATTACCAGTCTGGAGAACCGGAATAACGAGAGCCGTGCGGGTTTGCGCCTCACTATACGGGATCTGCGCGTCCTTAAGGACTTTGCGCACCAACTCCGGCTTGAAGCGATAGGTGATAAAGGCGCGATACGTCTTCGAAGAGCTTTTCTCGTTGTAAACTTCAAACCCGGATTCCAGTTGCTCCAGCATCTGGTCGGAGATCGCCGACGCCTGCGGCGCAAAAAATTCTTGAGCGCCTTCCAGAACATCGGTGACTTGCGGTTGTGCGGCGGCGCCGAGTGTTGGCAGGCGCGGCCAATCCTCTTCAACGGTCAGCCGCCGAAGCAAGATATCCATGGCGTGTCGCCGACCGTCGCGTTGCGCGATGGCTTTCGCCTGCGTGGCGCTGTCCGCCCTAGCCTGCACGGCGACGCGGGGAACGACGAAAACGTCTTCGCCAACAGCGAACGCTGCTTGCGGTTGCGCCCATGTTAAAACGACGACGAAAATTATTGACAGGAAACGCACCATCACGCTGATTTTTCACCTCTATCTGCTCGCCCGCCAGCCCGGCCCGCGGCGGTTGCAATATAGCCGCGACGGCGCGGCGAAACGACCCCATTTCAGCCCATAGCAGCAATTAGTTGCGCCCCTGCCCCGGCTTTGGCTAGGAGGGGCGCTATGAGCGATGCATATAAATCCGCTGGCGTCGATATAGACGCCGGTGAACGGCTAGTCCGAGCGATCTCGCCAATGGCGAAGTCGACGGCGCGACCCGGCGCGGATTCGGCGCTGGGCGGTTTTGGCGGCCTATTTGACCTGAAAGCAGCGGGATTTAACGATCCGATTCTCGTCTCCGGGGCGGATGGCGTCGGCACAAAACTGAAGCTCGCCGTAGCGATGGATCGCCACGATACAATCGGCATCGACCTTGTCGCCATGTGCGCCAACGACGTCCTCGCGCAAGGCGCGGAGCCATTGTTTTTTCTCGACTATTTTGCAACCGGCGGTCTTGATGAGAAGGTCGCGGCAAACGTCGTGTCGGGCATTGCCGACGGGTGCCGGCAAGCCGGCTGCGCCCTCATTGGCGGCGAAACGGCGGAAATGCCCGGCATGTATGCCGACGGCGAATATGATCTCGCCGGGTTTTGCGTCGGTGCGGCCGAGCGCGGCGCGCTTCTCCCCGCCGGGGTGGCCGACGGCGATATTCTGATCGGGCTCGCCTCGTCGGGCGCACACTCAAACGGATATTCGCTCATTCGAAAGATCATCGACGATACGGATTCGCTCCTCGACGCGCCAGCGCCGTTCGATGCTTCGGTAACGCTTGGGGATGCACTGCTTGCGCCTACACGGATCTACACCAGGTCGCTGATACCGCATATCCGCTCGGGCCATGTTCGCGCCTTTGCGCATATTACCGGCGGCGGAATTACCGATAACGTCCCGCGCATCATGCCTGAGGGTCTGGCGCCGCATTATGATGTCGGCGCTCTGCCCTTGCCGCCGCTTTTCGGCTGGCTGAAGGAAGCCGGCGGCTTGAGCGATGAAGCAATGCACCGCACGTTTAATTGCGGCGTCGGGGGCGTCGTTGTCTGCGCACCGGAAAAATCCGACAACCTTGTTTCCGTGCTGAATAATGCCGGCGAATCCGCACGCATTATTGGCGAAGTGCGAAAGTCGTAGCCGACCATGCCAAGCGGAAAAATCGCCGTACTGATTTCGGGGCGCGGCTCCAATTTAAAAGCGCTGCTCGACGCCTGCGCCGACCCGGAATTTCCGGGCGAGGTCGCCCTTGTGATTTCCAACAGGCCGAAAGCCCCCGGCCTTGACCACGCGCGTAAGGCCGGCGTCACCGAAGCGATTATCGAT
>CAMYNO010000300.1 GCA_947259815.1 uncultured Parvularculaceae bacterium | reverse complement strand
GGTTCGATCCGCCATTATCGGCGACGCCAGAGGTCGTTACGGTCTTCGACATGCCGACGGGATTGCCGCCGTCAACGAAAGTTTCGCCATGACCGCCAATCCACGACCTCCACTTGGCCATAATTTTTTCGCCTTCTTCCGGCGATGAAGGTTGTGACCCGCCGTGATATACAAACAAGAATTTCGCCATATCGGTTTCTCCTGATTTTCCAAACGCGTTTAACCTGACACTGACGCAGCGCCTCTGCTGGATTCGACATCTGAAAATCTCTAAGCAGCGAAAAGCTGCTCAAGATCGTCAAAATATTTGAACTCAAGCGCATTGCCGGCCGGGTCCAGCAGGAAGAACGTCCCCTGCTCGCCCGGGTCGCCTTCAAAGCGTATGCCGGGCTCAATCAGGAACGCGGCGCCGGCGTCCGTCAGTTTCGCCGCCAACGCCGCCCAGTCGGTCTTTTTCAGGACGACGCCGAAGTGACGCGCCGGCACCGCCTTGCCGTCCACCTGATTTGTCTGGGCCCGCGCGCAATCTTCCGGCGACAGATGCACAACGAGTTGATGGCCGAAAAAATTATAGTCGATCCAGCGATCCGACCGCCGACCATGCGAACAGGCGAGAATCCCGTGATAGAAGACGTCCGCGGCAGAAAGATCATCGACCGGGATCGCAAGATGAAACGGGCGCAGGGCGACAGCCATTGCATTTTCCTCCTAAAATGATGAAATAATTCACCGCGACCAAGCGGCCGGCAAAGAGGTTTAAACTTGTCACAGAAATATATTCCCGTCACCGACAGTTTTCTTGTATCGCCGCAGATCAATGCCGATGATATCCGCAAGGCGGCGGAGGACGGGTTCACCTTGATCGTCAATAACAGGCCGGATGGCGAAATGCTCGGCCAGCCCAAAAGCGCCGATCTTGAAAAAGCCGCCCGAGACGCTGGCATTGCCTATGCCTTTCTGCCGGTCGATTCAGGCGGCATCACACCGCACCATACGGGCGGGCTTGAGCGCGCAATCGACGATGCGCCGGACGGAAAGACGCTCGCCTTTTGCAAGACCGGCGCACGCTCGCTGCTTGTCTGGTCCTATGCCGAAGCGCGGTTCGGAAAGCCGGTGTCGCAAATCATCGAAGAGGCGCGGGCGGCGGGTTTCGATATTGCCGGACACGAGCCGGCGCTGTCCCTGCTTTTCGAGGCGCATAAATCGCCGCGTTCCAAGCCGCCAATTTAACCGTATACGGAGCTGACGATGCTGATTGCCTTATTCGCCGCGATGACGCTCGCGCAAGCGCCGGAAACGGCTGAAGAAATCTCTGCGCCGCCGAAACTCAATCGCGCCCGCGCCATCCTCTGCAGTTGCGCGAAAACAAAACCGCCAGAATTTATGCTGCAGGGGCTGGTTGTCGATGCGGAGATGACGCTGGGACCGGACGGGCGCAAGGCGGCGCAGCGTCAGGCAACGATATTCAACGTCCTGTCGGCGACCGAATTCGGCAAGCCCGCGAATGTGGAAGGACGGCTGAAAATATTCCACGTCACCAACCCCGACGAGTGCGGCGTCAGGTTCGATTACGGCAAGGAATATATGGTGTACGCGCGCAAGACCGAAGAAGGCGCGTATGAAACCGATTACTGTTTGATGAATGCCGCCTTTGACGTGTTGCCGGCGGAACCGGAGACCCAGTCAGACGTCGCTAAAAATGAATGATGATGCGCGCCGATGCGGCCGCTGCCGGTATGACCATGGTTTCAGTCAAGGTCACGCCGCAGCGTAACGGCGCCATATCGCGCCCATCCGCATCGACGGCCCGGCGCTCTCGCCCCTCCCCGCAATCCAGAAAGCTTCCACGCTCTTTTTCGACGACGTAAAGATAATTCGGCGGGGCCGTTACCCATGCGCGATCGGTAACGCCAGCGGCGCCATCGCCGACAGCGACGCCCCCCGCCGTTCCCCCTGCATGTCGCAGCGCCGCATTCTCCCCCGCGACCGCGGCGCCGACATTCAACAACGCGCCCGCTAAAATTGCGATGGCGGCGTTAAGGGATTGTTTAGGAACGGCACACATGGCCGCTTTGTCGCAAAAGCCGCGCCGTTCAGCGGCTTAGCCGATAATTTGACGCCTCACGCCTTTATTATTTTCGTGTTATCGCTGAAAAGAGCATCTATCGTAAGGGGACGACAGGCGGCCGTTTGGTTAACAACTCCCGCGGCCGTCCAGGAGCGTAACAGTTACATGTCTTTGTTCGGCGAGTTCAAAATCAACGGAAACCAACTGGTCGCAAAAGAAACCGGCGTTTCGATTCCCTTGACCGCCGGCTTTGCCCGCGACGCCCTTTCGATTGCAAGTTTTGTCTGGCTCGTAAACGGCGTGCGCGCCAGCCGGGTTTTGAAACGGCGCGCACCGCGCGCGCGCATTTCGTTCTATCCAAAAAAGCCGCGGTCGTTTTATGCAATCTGGCCGGTCTGTCAGCTCGCCGATGTGAAGATAACTGATAACCATCATGAGGCGGACCTTCACTTTTATTTCGAGGACCGTGAATTTTTGACGGCGCCGCGACAGGCGCCAACCAACAGGCCGACATTTAATGTCGGCTGTTACGACATTCGCAAAAGCGTCGTTGCGCGCGTCTTTGAAGAAACATTCGGCTATGCGCTCGCCATTGATCCCGTCACATGGCGCGGCCTCGCGGTCGAAAAATCCGAAGGGAACGGCCGCCATGACGGGCGTATCATCGATTGCCCGCTGGCGACGCCGCAACGCGATCATGTCTATCAGCGCCTAGTCGACAATACCTTTGACGGCCGCGATCACATCGATATCAGAACGCCGATCGTCGGCGGCAAAATCCCCTTCGTGTATCTGAAACGGCGCGAACCGTCGCTACGGTTTACCAATGACAATTACCGCGTCGACCTCGTTGACGCAGACGCCATGCTTTCAATAGACGAGCAAGCAAAGGTTGTTGATTTCGCCAGCGCGATGCGTCTTGATTTCGGCGGCATTGATATCCTGCGCGACAGGAACGACGGCCGTATCTATATCGTTGACGCCAACAAGACCGATATGGGCCCACCCTCGGCGTTGAAATCCAATGAGAAGCTGAAGGCGATGCGTGGTCTGGCGGATGCGTTCTCAAGCCTGGTCGACAAAACCGTCAATGGCGCGGGGCGATAAGAATTGCCCGCCATACCCTTTGTTAAAGACGTAGATTTCACGCCCGGCGTCCCCGACGAGGTCTTACCGGGCGTGCGCCGGGTAATTGCTCAAAATCCCGGCCCCTTCACCTATACCGGCACCGGCACATATATAATTGGGTCCAGGGAAGTGGCGGTCATCGATCCGGGTCCGGACGATGACGCACATCTCGATGCGCTGGAAGCCGCCGCGCCGGGTCGCATCACCCATATTCTCATCACGCATACCCATTCGGACCATTGCGGCGGCGCCAGAAAGTTTTCCGAACGAACCGGCGCGCCAATATATGGTTTCGGCGCGCACCCGGTTCGAAACAGGAAAATCGACGCACCCGCCCACGACGAAGGCGCCGATTATGGCTTCAAGCCC
>CAMYNO010000299.1 GCA_947259815.1 uncultured Parvularculaceae bacterium | reverse complement strand
CCCTGTAATTTGCGCGGGCGATTCTTTTTTTCCTGTGGCCCAGTCGAAGAGATCACGATCATTCAGGGCGAGAAGCCCTTCGAACTAGATGAGTTCGAAGGGCTTCTCGCCCTGAATGATCGTGATCTCTTCGACTGGGCCACAGGAAAAAAAGAAGCGCCCGCGCAAATTACAGGGCCGGTGTTTGAAAAACTTCGCTCCTTTGATCTTCAGGGCAGATAGGCTTATTGCCGCCAGCCGCCGGATCGCCTAAATGCATCCTCCCTTGAACGCGGTACCTCTGAACGGGGCTCCGCGCAATTTGCGTTGTGAACTATGCCTGAATCCGCCTCAAAAATGACGTCCGGCGTCGCCCATGTGGACGCAAAAACCGCCTGGACTACGCAAGGTAAATTGCCTGTTTACGGCGCGCCGGAAGGCGCCGACGCTATCTGCATCGCAGACGCCGCTCGTGTCAGAGGCGACGTCGTCGTTCACATCTCGCGGGACGGCGCCCGCGCGGCGGCGATGGCGCAAGCGTTGACATTTTTTGCGCCGGATATCCCTGTCACAGAATTTCCGGCCTGGGACTGTCTTCCTTATGATCGGGTCTCGCCTTCAAGCGGGGTCTCCGCGCGCCGCATGGCAGCGTTATCGCTGATTTCAGTACAGCGAAAAAAAGGCCCGCTGATAGTTGTCACGTCAGTCAACGCTGCAATTCAGCGTACGCCGCCGCAGGAAATCGTCGCCGATGCGGCAATGTCTATGGCGCCCGGCGCCACGGTCGATCTGGATTCCCTGTCGCGATATCTTTCTGCAAATGGTTATGCCCGCTCATCGACCGTCCGCGAGCGAGGCGAGTATGCAATACGCGGCGGGCTTGTCGATATTTTTCCGCCGGGAGAAGAAAACCCGGTGCGTCTCGATCTCTTCGGCGACAGCCTTGAATCGATACGCGCCTTCGACGCTGACACGCAACGCACGACACGACAGCTTCCACGCTTTGAACTTAATGCGGCGTCGGAGATCCTGATAAACGATGAGACGATCGCTCGCTTCCGGACCGGGTTTGTGAAAGCTTTCGGCGCTGCGGGCGATGATCCGCTTTACGAAGCGATTAGCGCTGGGCGCATGCATGCGGGTGCAGAACACTGGCTGCCTCTCTTCTATGACAAGACGCAGACATTGTTCGACTTCGTCGGTGACGGCTTGATTTTTCTCGATCACCTTGCTGATGAATCTGCGGGTGAGCGCATCTCTGCGATTGCTGACCATTATGCGGCGCGTGCGGAAGATCTCGAGGCGCCGCGACCGAAAAATACTGAGTTTTCAGCGCCGGCCTACCGGCCGTTGAAACCCGGCGCGCTTTATCTAGAGGAAGACGACTGGACCGCACGGCTTGAAACGTCGAATTTGCGCCCCGTATCGCCATTCGCACCGCAACCGAACGAGAGATGCTATTATTTTGGAGCAAAGCTCGGGCGAAACTTTGCGGCGGAACGGTCTGGCGACAAGATTAATGTCTTCGATGCTGCGGTCGCGCACATCAAGGCGAACAACGCTAAAAAGGTTATTCTTGCCTGTTGGACGGAAGGATCGGCAGACCGTATGCGGACGGTCTTAGGCGACCATGGTGCGGGAAAGATACAACACGCCAATCGCTTTGGTGATGTCGCCGATGGCGTTTCCACCGCGATTTTGGGGCTCGAACAGGGTTTTGAGACGCGCGACGCTGTATTTCTTTCAGAGCAGGATATTCTTGGCGACCGTCTTGTCCGTCGATCTCGCCGAAAACGGGCGGAGAATTTCTTATCGGAGGCCTCCAGCCTGTCCGTTGGCGATCTGGTTGTGCATGTCGATCACGGTATTGCACGCTATGACGGATTGAAAACGCTCGAAGTGCAGGGCGCGCCCCATGACTGCCTGCACCTGTCCTATCATGGCGGCGACAAGTTATTTCTGCCGGTAGAAAATATCGACCTCCTGTCGCGGTTCGGGCCGGAAGATGCGAACCAGAATCTCGACAAGCTCGGGGGTGCAAACTGGCAAGGCCGTAAAGCAAAAATGCGCGCGCGCATCAAGATGCTTGCGGAGGAACTCATCAAAATTGCTGCGCGCCGCGCGATGCAGAAAGCCGACGAAATCGCGCCCCTCGATGGGCTTTATGATGAATTCTGCGCCCGCTTCCCGTTCGCGGAGACCGAAGACCAGGAAAACGCAATTGCCGATGTCATCGAAGACCTCGCAAAAGGTCAGCCGATGGACAGGCTTATCTGCGGCGATGTCGGATTTGGTAAAACCGAGGTTGCCCTTCGCGCCGCATTTGTCACGGCGATGACCGGGCGGCAGGTCGCGGTGATCGCACCGACGACGTTGCTTGTGCGCCAGCATTTCCGCAATTTTTCAGAGCGCTTCAAAGGCTTCCCGGTAAAGGTGCGCCAGCTTTCTCGCATGATTTCTGCGTCAGATGCGCAGGGTGTGCGCGACGGCGTCACCGCCGGGGATATAGACATTGTCATCGGAACGCACGCGCTACTCGCCAAGTCGATCAAGTTTCGCGATCTGGGCCTTCTCATAATCGATGAGGAGCAGCATTTCGGCGTCAAACATAAAGAACGCCTAAAGGAATTTCGCGGTGACACCCATGTGCTGACCCTGACGGCGACGCCTATTCCGCGCACGTTGCAACTTGCCATGTCCGGCATTCGGGATTTGTCGTTGATCGCGACGCCGCCCGTCGACCGGCTGGCGGTGCGCACCACGGTCGGCCCATTCGATCCGGTCGTTGCACGCGAAATATTGCTGCGCGAGCATTATCGCGGCGGCCAAAGCTTTTACGTTGCGCCGCGCATCAAAGACCTCGACGGCATAGCGGAATTTCTGCGCGAGGAAATGCCCGAACTGAAATTCAAAATCGCCCATGGGCAAATGGGCGCCGGTGAACTCGAAGACATCATGACCGCCTTTTACGAGGGCAAGTTTGATGTCCTCGTATCAACGACAATCATTGAGTCCGGCCTCGATATCCCAACCGCCAATACGATGCTTATCCATCACGCAGATATGTTTGGTCTCTCGCAGCTCTACCAATTGCGGGGCCGGGTGGGGCGGTCGAAACAACGTGCTTATGCCTATCTAACGACGAGCCCACGTAAGAAACTCACTGAGGGGGCGGAACGCCGCCTTAAAGTGATGCAATCCCTCGATACGCTGGGCGCAGGCTTCACTCTCGCAAGCCACGACCTCGACATTCGCGGCGCCGGCAACCTTCTGGGTGAAGAGCAATCCGGCAATGTGAAAGAAGTCGGCGTTGAACTCTATCAGCATATGCTTGAAGAGGCGGTTGCCGAACTGCGAGAGGGCGGCGGCGCTATCGACGACGCATGGTCGCCTCAGATCAATATCGGTACGTCGGTGCTGATACCGGAATCTTATGTCGCCGATCTCGACATTCGCATGGCTCTCTATCGCCGGCTCGGTTCGGTGAGTACGGAGGAGGAAATCGACGCATTCGCCGCGGAGCTCGTCGACCGCTTTGGGCCGATGCCGACGGAAGTTCAGCACTTGCTTGAAATTGTGACGATCAAAACCGTATGCCGTCGCGCCGGCATTGCGAAGATTGACGCCGGCCCGAAAGGCGCAGTCGTTTCATTTCGCAATGACCAATTCGCCAATCCCGCCGGTCTTGTCGAATATATTTCAACGTCGCCTTACGACATGAAAGTGCGCCCGGACCAGAAGCTTGTCTTTCGCCAGGATTGGCCGGGAGATGCGCTACGCCTGAAGGGGGCGCGGCGAGCGGCAAATATTATTGCGGAGATTGCCGCTGAGGCGGTTTAGATCGCTCTGTTTCGGGCAACTGGCGCAGGGCTGCGGCAATGGTCTCGCTTATTCCTGCACCATGTTCATGTCCGGCGACCGCAACGTTAATTTCCAGCGCGCGGGGAGCGCCCTTGGTGTCCCGATGAAAGGCCGTGTTCGACAATACGCCCTCGACCCGAAGCGCAATGCGATCTGCATCTGCTGTCGTTGTGGCGGGACATAGAATGCCGAATATGCCGGGCGCAATTCGGGCCGTCATATCTTCCGCGCGTGTTATGCGCCCAAGAAGCCGCGCGCCCTGATACAGCGCGCGACGACCGTTTTCACGGTGACCATTTGTTTGATCGGCCAGGCGCACGAGGATGACGCTGAGGCTCCGACCGGTCTGCTCCGCACGCCCGACAAGACGCGCCCCATGCTGGCCCAGAAAAGTCGGCGTAAACACGCCGGATGAGCGATCGCGTACGCCATCGCCCGCGCAAGCGCGCAAAAACCCACGCATAGCGCCAAGAAGGCGTGTTCTGCGCGCAATCAGCGAAAGCCGTGAACCTAAAACTGCCGAAATGTGTGGCTGGATCAGAAAATCCGCGCCGCCGCCGCGACGCGCGCCGGCGGCTAAACCATCCGGATTTTCTGCAATCTGCAATATTGCGGTTCGCGAAAGTTTAGGATGGCGGCGAAGCGCACGGGTGAGAGCGGGAATAGCCCCATCACCGCTCGTTGGCAGAAACACGGCAATATCGAACGGCTGGTGCTCCAGGGCGCGCATGGCTTGTCCGGCCGTCAGGACGCAGGCGCAGTATTCTGCATGCTGACCGACAGCATTGATCGTATCCATGGCGGCTGGACCGGGCGGGCCGACAATAAGCACGCGTGGCGGCGATGGATCCGTCGCGATTACGGGAAAGTCAACTATACGGTTGATCGCGCTGAGCGATTTAAGACGTTCGCCGGTTTCCTCAGCAACATTTCGAAGCCTGATCGTCTCACGAATTCGCCGAATAACATGTTCGAAATCCTGCTCAACCGGGAGGACATCGCCAAACCGGCGGAGCGTCGCGTATTCGCTAGTATGAAGGCTCGGATCGACGAGGAATATCAGCGCACAATCTGGTGAGTTGCGCCTTACCGCTTCCGCGATCTGAGCCGCGCGGCGCGTGACGACCCGCGCCCCGCGTGAATCGATCAGCGCGATATCTGCGCCGGACGCCGTGCTTGATGGCGTAACCTTGTATCCCGCTTTGGCGCAGGTTTCGGTTAATGACGGATCAGGTCCCGCCGATGCTGTAATGCACGCAATGCTTGCGCGGTAATTTTGATTTGAAGAAATAGCCATGATCGATCCGCTCACCAAGCCCGCGTCGCGCAAGGGACAGATTGCTCGGCGGTAGGCTATCGATCATTCAAAATGCGGGCCGAATTTGCGGATTCGCCCAAGGGTTGCACAGCTTTCGCCTCAGCGACGCGCGCTGGTTTTCCATCGAGGCAAATATCGCGCTCACCGGCCGTCGGAAAGACACCGCTCGCGGCGCGTTCCTGAAAACAGGGAAGGGCGGCCAAAAACTCCTGCGGGCGGTTATAGGGGCCGGCTTCGCGATAAAGTTGCGCCGTTTGGATCCCGACATATCGCCAGTGCCAGGGCTCATAGCTGTCCTCGCCGGGGAGGTAATCGTTTCCGGGCGGGTAGGAGAGAATAAACCCAAATCGAAACGCATTTTCTTCAAAGCACTGAAACGCGCGGTCGCTTTGGCGCATGAAGCGACCATTTACGTTAATGTCCGCAGCGAGACCGGTTTGATGTTCCGACAAACCCGGCGGGGTTACAGTGCCGCGCTCGCCATTCATCTGATGCAGCACCGTTTGGGTCTTGTAGGAACGATACCCCGATCGCAGCGAAATATTTTCATCCGATTCTGAACGGCACAATGAAATGAGCTGAGCAAGCCGGACGGGCAAGTTCGCCTCACGGGCGTCGCCATCCTCATCCGGCGCCAAGCGTAGTTTCATTTCATCGATATTCGGCGCTTTTGCTGTCGGCACGAAGAATTCGGATGCGGAAATGAGATCATTCGGAGAGTAGGAGGCTTCAATCGGAAAATATTGCGACACGGGCCGGTTGAAATAGTCCCGCCTGTCTTTTTCGCGGTTCACTGCATAGCGCTGGTCGCCAAACGCATCACGAAACAAGCGCCGCATATGTTCATAAAGCGCTTGCGCCTCTGTGAACCGTTCCTGTCGTTCGTAAATGCCTGCAAGGAGTTTAATATACAAACTCAGATCAGGACTGTTTGAGCCTTTGGCGCGCTCCTGGGCATGAAACGCGTCGAGGTATAGCGCCTCGGCGTCGCGCAGGCGGCCCATCTTTGTATAAAGCGGGCCAAGCAGTAATGTTAGCTGCACGGTGTCCTGATGATCGCCGCCGCGAATCCGCTTGCGGGCTTCATATGCTGT
>CAMYNO010000298.1 GCA_947259815.1 uncultured Parvularculaceae bacterium | reverse complement strand
GCCCTATGAGTGATCCATTTCCTGGCCGTAGCCAGCGTATTGAAGCGCTTCACGCCGCATTGGCGCAGCGCATTCTGGTGCTGGACGGCGCCGCCGGCACGTTCATCCAGAACTTCGAGCTGGACGAAGCCGGCTATCGCGGTGAGCGCTTTGCCGATTGGGGCCAGGATATAAAGGGCAACAACGATGTCCTTATTCTGTCGCGACCGGAAATCGTGACGGAGATGCACCAGACATATTTGAAAGCTGGCGCCGATATCATCGAGACCAACACTTTTTCTGCGACCGACATCGCCCAGGCGGACTACGCCATGGAAGATCTTGCGGTTGAGTTGAATGTGGCGGGTGCGCGCCTTGCCCGCGCCGCCGCCGATGCGGCCTCAACCAACGGGCGACCGCGCTTCGTCGCCGGCGCCATCGGGCCGACAAACCGTACGGCGTCGATTTCGCCGGACGTCAACGATCCCGGCAAGCGCAATACCGATTTCGATGAACTCGCCCATGCTTATGGCGCGGCGGCGCGGGGGCTGATCGAGGGCGGCGCCGATACGCTGCTCATCGAAACCATTTTCGACACGCTGAACGCCAAGGCGGCGATATACGCGGTGCAGGAACTTTTCGACGCGCTTGGGTTTTCGATACCGCTCATGCTGTCGGTGACAATCACGGACCAGTCCGGGCGAACTCTTTCCGGCCAGACGCCGGAAGCGTTCTGGAACTCGGTGCGTCACGCAAAGCCCCTGTCTGTGGGCGTCAATTGCGCGCTTGGGCCGGATTTGATGCGCCCCTATGTCGAAGAACTGGCGCAGGTCGCTGATTGTTATGTCTCGGCCTATCCGAATGCGGGGCTGCCCAATGCGTTTGGCGGCTATGACGAAACGCCGGAGTCCATGAGCGTGCACATCTCCGAATGGGCGAGATCCGGCCTGCTCAACCTTGTCGGCGGTTGTTGCGGCACGACGCCTGATCATATCACGGCGTTCGCTGATGCTGTCGCCGACGTCGCGCCGCGAAAGATCGCCGAGGGCGATGCGCGCCTGCATCTTTCCGGCCTTGAGGCGTTTGCTGCATAATCCGCGAAGAGTTGCGCCCACCTTATATTCTGCAAAGATAGGCTCATGACCGACTTGTCCGCCCAGCTCGACTGGATTGCCCGCCTCATCGCCCATGATACGATTTCGTCGAAATCGAACCTTGATCTCATAAAAGATGTCGAGGGGTACTTTGCCGAACAGGGTGTCGAGACCTTCCGCGTCGAGAATGACGACGCAACGAAATCAAACCTCTACGCGATTGTCGGTCCCCGGGCGCCGGGCGGCGTCGTTCTGTCCGGCCATACTGATGTTGTGCCCGTCGAAGGGCAGGACTGGGACACCGATCCTTTTGTCGTCACGGAAAAGGACGGAAAGCTTTACGGCCGCGGTACCTGCGACATGAAGAGTTTTTCTGCAATCGGCCTGTCCCTCGTGCCGGAAATGCTGAACACAGATCTGAAGCGTCCGCTTATCTTCGCGCTATCCTATGATGAGGAAATCGGGTGCCTTGGCGCGCCGCGTATGATCTCCGAAATCGCTGAACGCGCACCGTCGCCATCCGCCGTTATCGTCGGTGAGCCAACCAATATGAATGTCATCAACGGCCACAAGGGTATTGCGTCTTTTCGCGTTCGGGTAACGGGCTATACGACCCATTCAAGCCAGACCGATCGTGGCGTATCCGCAGTTGAGGCTGCTGCGCGGCTGATCGCAAAAATTTCCGATATGCGTAAGGCCCGTGCGCGCGACGCCGACAAGAGCAGTCCGTTCAACCCGCCTTATTCAACGATGACGGTGAATGTCGTGCGTGGCGGCACGCAGTTGAACATCATGGCCGGCGAGGCGACATTCGATTGGGATCTGCGGGCGGTGCCGGGCGACAGCGCAACCGATATTGTCGAGGAGTTTTCCGATTTCGCCAAAGGCGTCGAAATGGAAATGCGCAAACAGGCCCCGTCCTGTCGTATCGCTATTGAGCAAATGACAAATGCGCCGGCTTTTGCGCCGCACGAACCGAACGCCGCGGCCGATCTGGCGAAATCGATTACCGGACGCAATGCAAGCGATGTCGTCGCTTACTGCGCCGAAGCGGGCCAGTTTCAGGAGGCGGGCTTTTCAACGGTGATCTGCGGTCCGGGCTCGATAGATCAGGCCCACCAGGCCAACGAATTCATCACGCTTGACCAGATAAAGCTCGGAACGCAGTTCATGCGCCGCCTGATTGAGCGAATGGCTGCGTAAATGCGAAGCCATTCGGTAAGCCCTCTTGCCTTATCGTTAATTTAAAAGCCGCAATTCGTTAAGGCGAGTGCTGTGCAAACGCGCCTGTAAAGTTCGTAAACGGAGCGTTAATGCGCGCCGCGAGCCTGCTCTTTACCCCGCCTTTACTTGGTTCTGCGACGCTGGCCCTTGAATTTCAGGTTGCGTTGTATGGGGTCTTGCAGGACATGAAAAAGGTTACTCAATGTCGGGCGTGCGGATCGCAAACCTTAACGCCGGTTTTCGAGATGGAAGCGCCGCGCACCGCCGGCGTATTTCAAAAACGGCAGCACAAAAAACGGTATCTGCTTTGTGATCCTGCACGCAATGCGCGCGCATGCGGGCTGTTACAGGCGGAGACGCTTGATGCGTCGCCGATGCCGGGCCCTTCGGCGCGTCATGCATCCAACCGCGAAAACTTGAGAGCGCTTGCAACGGAGTCGCTTGAGCTTCTTTCCGGCCGCGACTGCTCCGCGCTCGATATCGGCTGCAATGACGGATCGCTTCTGTCCTACTACCCGCGATGGGTTGAGCGCTATGGGGTCGATCCTTCGGCGCATGTCGAAGACGTGGGCAAATGGGCATGGTCGGCGCGCGCTGCGTTTCCGAGCCCCGAGCTTGACAAGGCGTTCGGTGAAAAGAAATTCGACATCATCACCGCTGCTTCGGTTTTTGAACATCTTGACGAGCCGCGCGCTCTGTTAAAGGCCGCGAAGGAACGCCTAACGGCGGATGGGGTGTTTGCGCTTGAAACGCTCTATGCGCCGACAATTTTGTCGCGCAATGCGATCGACGTTTTTCAGGCTGGCGTCGCCGGCGTTTACTCCCTTTCGGTTCTTGAATGGATGGTTCGTTCCGTCGACATGAAGATCGTCAAGGGTGCGCTGTCGCCAAAAGCCGGCGGGTCGATCCGGCTGTTCATCACACATTGCGAGAATGCGGAGTTTGATTTCGATCCGTGGAGCGAGCGTCTCGCCAAGATGTGGGATGAAGAAAACGCGCTCGCCATGCGCGCGATGCAGCCATTCCAGTCATTTGAACGCCGTACGGTCGAAACCCGCCATCGCGTTCAAGCCATGTTCAGCGAAATCGTGGAACGTGGAGAAACCGTGCATATTTTAGGCGCGGATGCTTATACGGAAGCATTGCTCGACTTTATGGGCGATGCGGCAAAGCCGGTTACGTCTATCGTCGACACCCACGCTGCGCGTGAGCGCGACCGGATGGGCGAGGCGGGGTTACCGATCATTTCCGACACCGAATCGCGCGCTGCCGAGCCGGACTATGTCATTGCGCCGGCGCGGTACAAACGTGAAATGCTTGAGCGGTGGCGCGAGACCATCCTGCTGGGCGCGAAGATGATTATTCTGACGCCGACGCCGCATATCGTCACCGCATCGAACTTTAACACCGAATACGGCAAGACGATTGCGACCGGCGATACGGCGGGCAGTACGGAATCCTTGCGGTCAATTCTCGCTGCTGCTGGCGGCTTGCGGTTGATTGCGGAAAATGAAAGCGCCAAGTCGGCCTGACAATCGGCCTGATAGTCAGCGTCCTGTTGAAATAAATTTCCGCGTCGCGCCGTGGAGGCAGACGGCGGTGAGCGAACCCGACCAACACGCGCCGGTGTCAACGCCAATGCGCCATCCGGCATCGACAGGCTTTGCCGTAGGATGATGGCCGTGAACGACGGTGTATGCCGGACGTTCGGCGGCGGGCGCATCGTGAAAGCGCCGCCTTATCCATAGCAAGTCTTCTTCTTCCTGTTCGTCGATCGGAACGCCGGGGCGGATGCCGGCGTGAACGAAGAGATAGTCTCCGGCAATGTGTTTCAAGGCGAGGTCTTTGAAGAATTCCCGGTGCGTGTCGGGTAACGCTTCGCCAAGGGCGGCGGACAGTTCGTCGCCGGATCTGGTCAACACGCCGTCGAGGCCATAGCTGCGCATGGTCTGGTCGCCGCCCCAGTCGATCCACTCCATCGCCCTGTCTGGGTTTGCGAGGAAATTCAGCATCGCCGCTTCATGATTTCCCTTCAGGAATATCGCTTCCGGGTAATCGCTTTTGATTTCGACGAGGCGGTCGATGACTGCTTTTGAATCCGGGCCGCGGTCAACATAGTCTCCAAGAAAGATCAATTGCGCCAGGTCAAGGCCGCCGGCGTCCGCCTCAATTTTCGCTAACAGATCGTCGAGACAGGCCGCTGCCCCATGAATATCGCCGATAGCGTAAAGGCGTGCGCCATCGGGCGGTTTTGCACGCTTTCCCGACCAGTCAAACAGCTTTATCATGCCTGTAATTCCTATCGCGCGCGGTAGTCGGCGCATCACGCGCGCGTCATAATACCTATGC
>CAMYNO010000297.1 GCA_947259815.1 uncultured Parvularculaceae bacterium | reverse complement strand
GTATTTATTCGGTTTGGCGTCCGGCCTTGTCACAGTAATCCAGTCGCCTGACGCGGCTTTGGGGCCGGTAAAATCAACGGCTATTTCCTCGCCGGCGACCGCCGATTCCGGACCGGAGAGGCTGGCGCTGGCCGCTTTGACCGTAATCGACCGGCGCGCCAGGATCTTCACATTGCCTTGCACGAAGCGAAGTTCATATGTACCGGGCTCCAGCGGCATGCGAAGTTCCGCCGGGCTTCCCTGTTTCGTGTAATGATAATTCTTATACGCCCTTTCATGAGCGTCAGGCGCCACCACCGTGACCCAATCGCCGGAACCGGCAGGGGGCCCTGTAAATTCAACCGAGATAATTTCGCCGGCAATCGCCTCGTCAACGGCGGACAGGGTCGCCTCGGCCGGCGTCACGGTTACGGGCGCACTCGCCAGCATGCGGATTGGCTGGCCCAGCATGTAACGCACCTCATACTCGCCTGGCTCCACCGGCAATCGCAATTCAGCCGGGTCGCCGATGCGCGTATAGGCGTAGGAATTATACTTCGCCTGATCGGAGCCTTTCTCCACAATTGAGATATAGTCGCCCTTACGGTCGGGGCCCGTCCAGTGAACGAGAATATCGGTTCCGGCCATCATGCCGGCGACGGAGTCAGGCGCGACCGTCGCCTCGACTGGAAACTCAAGCGCAATCGTCACCGTCTTCCATGTGTTCTCACGGATGACGACCTGTTCCTGCACACCCTTTAGTCCGTCAGCGGGACGTTCAACCGATACGTCATAGGCGCCCGGTGCAATCTCAATATCGAGAACGCCAGCGCCGGTTTCGCTCACCACCGGCACACCGCCAAGACGCGGCGTCACCGTCCAGTTTAGCCCTTCGTTAATGACGAGCCCGCCCTGAAGTTCGGTTGCACGCAGGCGAACCTTCGTTTCGGAAACGACTTCCGGCGCGGCGGCGACGGTCGTTTCAAGCGCCGCGCTTAGCTCATCGGCATTTGCGGCGGAAAGATATTTCCCGCCTGTATTTTCTGCGAGGCATTTCAGTTGCGCTTCGGCATTTTCTTCCTTGATGTCGAAACCAACGACATGAACGGTGAAATCAACGCCTGACTGTTCCAGCGCAGCCGCAACGCCGCAAGGGTCCGGCTCGCATGTTTCAATGCCGTCGCTGACCAGAACGACCGTCGCTTTCGCCTCGGTCGACTTAAGCTTTTCCGCCGCGAGTTTCACCGACGCGGCCATCGGCGTTTTGCCTGTGGGGTTGAGGCCCTGCACAGCCGAGCCAATCGCTGCGCGCTCAGCGCCGACTGCGGCGAGTTCTTCAATATCGCCGCAGTCCCCCTTTCGGCGGTGCCCATAGGCGATCAAACCGAGGCGGCGATCCGCCGGCAAGTCACTCAGCAATCCGCCCAGCACCGATTTTGCGATGCCAATTTTCGCCTCGCCGTCGATCTGGCCCCACATGGACCCCGATGCATCTAGGACGATAATGGCGTCGCCCTCTTCGGCGGCGGCGACTGAGGTTGAGATGAGAAAAGCGGCCGCAATGATTGTGCGCAGCATGGAAATCCCCCTGAAAAATCAATTGAAAACAAGGTTAACGGATTTTCGGCGAGCCGCCAATATTGGCAAATAAGCCCATTAATCCAGAGGCTTAACCGGCCCGGCGATAGGTCAGCTCAAGGAAGACGTCTTCAAGGTCGGATTCAACCGTCGACAGATCCTTCACCGCGACGCCGGCGGCGGACAAACGCTCCAGAATTTCGGCAACCTGCGCCTTCGACGGCTGATAGGGAATCGAAAGACGGCCATCGGTTTTCAACTCGGCGGTAAAGGCGCCCAAATCCGGCGCGGCGTCGAGCGCCTCGATTGGCGTTACCATCAGGGTCTTTGAATCGAGCGACGCGATCAGCTTTTCGGTCGGCTCGCAGGCAACCACATCGCCTTCATGGATGATCGCGATCTCATCGCACAGCTCCTGCGCCTCTTCCAGATAGTGCGTAGTCAGAACAATCGTGACGCCGCGCGCATGAAGCTCAAGCACATAATCCCAGAGCTGTTTTCGCAATTCGATATCGACCCCGGCGGTCGGCTCGTCGAGAATGAGGATCGGCGGCGAATGCACCATCGCCTTGGCCACCAGCAGCCGACGTTTCATCCCGCCGGACAATTGCCGCACATAAGCGTCGGCCTTATCGTCAAGGCGCAGCGCTTTCAGAATTTCCATCGTGCGGCGTCTGGATTTGGGAACGCCATAAAGACCGGCCTGAATATCCAGCGCCTCTTTCGGCGTGAAGAAAACATCCATGTTGATTTCTTGCGGCACAACGCCGAGCGATGCGCGCGCCTGACGCGCATTGCGGTCGATATTGAAGCCCCAGACGAGCACTTCGCCTTCCGTCTTTGTCACAAGACCCGCAAGGATGTTGATGAAGGTCGACTTGCCCGCGCCATTCGGGCCCAGCAGGCCGAATATCGATCCGGTCGGGATCGATAAATCGACGCCTTTGAGCGCCTCTTTTGCCGGCGCCTTGTTGTTTCCACGGTAGACCTTGCGCAGGCCTTTTGCAGAAATAGCGATTTTGGGGTTTGCCTCAGTCATTGGCCGCGATATCGCGCGCCGGAAACGGTTCCGTCAACCGGCTTTCGTTCAATTAACCGGGAACATAGACTGCGCCCATGGAAAAAGAACAACGCGAGCGTTACGCCCGGCACATCCTGCTTAAGGAAGTCGGGGGGCAGGGCCAGCAAAAACTATCGGCGGCCCGCATATTGGTCATCGGCGCCGGCGGGCTCGGCGCGCCGATCATTCAATATCTCGCCGCCGCCGGGGTTGGCGTTATCGGAATCTGCGACGACGAT
>CAMYNO010000296.1 GCA_947259815.1 uncultured Parvularculaceae bacterium | reverse complement strand
CTTCGCCGGCGAGATAAAGCGATCCGCAAATTAATATGCGCGGCGGCGTATTGGTCGCCGCGCAAGCGTTTTGAATGGCCTTGCTTATATTTTGGCAGGCTTGCGCTTTCAGCCCCGCAGCCTTTGCTGCGTCGGCAACGGTTTGTGCGGTTGAAGCGTTTTCGTGGTCAGCTCTGACGGCCATGACGCATCGCGCAATGCCGTTGAAATTTTCAAAATACCCCTCGGCGTCCTTGTTATCCTGCACGCCTGCGACAAGTGCGAGAGGGCGAGGCGAGCGCGCCTCCAGATCGGCAAGGGCGCGGGCTAGCGCGCGGCTGGCGTGCGGATTATGTCCGCCGTCAAGCCAGATTTCAGGCGCCTCCCCTAATAATTCCGTAGCAAGATCAATGAGCGGGCCATGTGTTAAGCGCTGCAAGCGCGCCGGCCAGTGCGCTGCGTTGATCCCGCGTGAAATTGCGTCCGGGTCAATATCGACATCTGCGGCGCGCAATGCGGCGATGGCAAGGCCGGCATTGTCGAACTGGTGTGCGCCGGCAAGCCGCGGCGGGTCGAGGTCAAGCAGCGCGGCGCCGTCCTGAAATACAAACCGCCCGCGGTCCGGATGCGCATCCCAGTCGCGCCCCATGGCGTAGGGCGCGCCGCCAATATCTTCTGCATGCTGAAGTAATACCGCGAGCGCTTCTTCGTTCTGGCGGCCGATAACAGCCGGCGCGCCTTTTCGAAATATGCCCGCCTTTTCCGCTGCGATGGCGCCTAACGTATCGCCAAGAAAATTTTGATGATCCTTATCAACCGGTGCAACGATCGCCGCAAGCGGCCGGTCCAGAACGTTTGTTGCATCGAGCCGCCCGCCAAGCCCGACTTCGAGCAAGAGGTAATCGGCGGGATGTTCGGCGAAGGCAAGAAATGCAGCGCAGGTGATCGTTTCGAAATAGGTCAGCTTTTCTTCGCCAACGGCTTTATCGACAGCATCGAGCGCCTCGATCAACGCGCTGTCCGATATTTCTTTTCCATTGAGAACGATACGTTCGTTGAACCTTACAAGGTGCGGCGAGGTATAGACGTGTACGGACTTTCCAGACGCCTCCAGCATCGCGCGTAAAAACGCGATGGTTGATCCCTTGCCGTTGGTGCCGGCAACGTGAAAAACGGGCGGCAAGGCGCGATGCGGCGCGCCCAGTCGTTCGAGTGCCGCAAAAACGCGGTCGAGAGACAAGTCGATGATGCGTGGGCGGCGTGCGGCGATCCGGTCCAGCGCCGCTTCTATGTCGTTCACAAATTTACCGCCTGTTGCGCTATTCCGCGGCCTTGTCGAGATGGATCGGCTCGGCCGGCGCGGCGCGCGGAATTTCCGTGATCGCCGCAGGTTCATCGGCAATGCTGCGTTTTGGATTTTTAGTCAGTGTACGAATTAATTTTGAAATAACCGGCTTAAGCTCAGCACGGTGCACGACCATGTCGACCATGCCTTTCTCGACGAGAAACTCAGAACGCTGGAACCCTTCGGGTAGTTTTTCGCGTATCGTCTGTTCAATGACCCGCGGCCCGGCGAAGCCGATCAAGGCGCCCGGCTCAGCGAGATGTACATCGCCCAGCATGGCGTAAGATGCGGTAACGCCGCCGGTCGTCGGGTGCGTGAGTACGACGATATAGGCAAGGCCGGCTTCCTTCACCATTTCAACGGCGATGGTCGTGCGCGGCATTTGCATCAGGGAAAGTATGCCCTCCTGCATGCGCGCGCCGCCGGAGGCGGCAAAAACGATCAGCGGCGCCCGGCGGCTAACGGCTTCTTCTGCGGCGCGCACCATGGCCTCGCCAAGGGCCATGCCCATGGAGCCGCCCATGAAACGGAAATTCTGTACGGCGATAATAGCTTGCGAGCCTTCGACCTTCCCGGCTGCAACGCGCATGGCGTCCTGTTGCCCGGTTTTGCGGCGGCTGTCTTTCAGGCGATCCGTATACCGCTTTTCGTCGCGGAATTTCAGTGGGTCCTGTACAGGGTCGGGAACGGCGATTTCTTCAAAGGCGCCATTGTCAAAAATAAGCGCAAAGCGCTCCGCCGCATCAATCGGCAGATGATGCGAACATGAGGAACAGACCTGATGAGACGCTTCCAGATCGCGCTGGAAAATCATTTCTCCGCAGCCCGGGCATTTGGTCCACAGCGTGTCCGACCCGTCATCCTGGCGCTTGAAAATATTTTTGATCCCCGGCGGTATGTTTGAAAGCCAACTCACGATGGTTACTCCTCTCGCGCGGCGTGGACAGCAGCAGCAATATCACCCGCGAGGCTCAATACGGCGTTAATCGCATTATCGGCCCCGCCGCCCTGATCTTCAAGAGTTCGGGAAAGCGTATCGACAAGGGCAGAACCGACGACGACGGCATCGGCGAATTTTGCGAACTCCCCGGCTTTTTCCGGCGTTTTGATACCGAAACCGACGGCTGCGGGCAGGCCGGATGCCGCTTTGATGCGGGCAAGGGCTAAGGAAACCGATGCGTTTTCTCCAACCCCCTTGCCGGTAATGCCGGCGACCGAGACGTAATAGACGAAGCCGGAAGTATTCTTCACGACCTTGGGAAGACGCGCATCGTCGGTCGTCGGGGTTGCGAGGCGGATGAAATCGACCCCGGCGGCGCGGGCGGGCAGGCAAAGCTCGGCGTCCTCCTCCGGCGGCAGATCGACGACGATCAGGCCGTCGACCCCGGCCTTCGTGGCGTCTTTCAGGAACCGGTCGACGCCATAGGCGTATATCGGGTTGTAATACCCCATGAGCACTATAGGCGTTTCCTCGTCGCCTTGGCGAAACGACCGCACCATATCGAGGGTACGGGTCAGCGTCTGGCCGGCGTCGAGGGCGCGCAGCCCGGCCGCCTGGATCGCCGGGCCGTCGGCCATGGGATCGGTGAAAGCAACCCCCAGCTCGATAATATCCGCGCCCGCCGCCGGCAGGCCCTTGAGGATATTGAGCGACGTCTCGGCGTCCGGGTCGCCGGCCATGATGAACGGGATGAACGCGGCGCGGTTCTCTGAGGCGAGCCTGTCGAAGCGGGATTTGATGCGTGACATGGCGCCCGCCTTAGCGCGGCCTCCGTGAATTGCAAGCGCATGTCGCGTGACGGCCGTGTCGCAACCGCGCAGGTAGGGGCTCGCGCTGCAAATGTGGGGCGCCATTTCGGCGCTGCGCTGGCTTGTCGAAAATGTTTCGCATGGTCGTTTCATCACGACAGAATGATAAGGCCACTCGCGTCGGTGACGATAACTATCGACCAAAGGCGGGATTCCGGTCGATTTTCCCCAAGGGCGGGAATAACGCCGCCGCCGGATCAATCTTTACGTGCGCTGCGCTCTGTCTTTCGGCGCTCCCACATTTTGACATCTTTCAGCCAGCGTCCTTCAGCGGACAAAAAGGCGAGCGCGAAGCCGTAAACGCCGCCGCGAAAATATTGCTGGAGGAAATATTTCTTTGCAAAATAAAACGGCAACCCGAAAATTATTCGCAAGGCGAGGGCTGGGCCGGATTTCAGGGGCAAAGTCTCCGCGCGCACCGAGGAATGTTTGTTCAGCTTGTTCTGAAAACTCGCAACGCCGTCAAACGCGTGGTGAAGGATCGGATTTTTCATCCGGCCGGTCCGGGCGCCGGCGGGAATATCGAACTGATCCCATGCTTTGTGGTCGGGTTGGCGTACGACGCGGCGATCATAGAGCTTGTGGCGTTTTTGCAGGCCGAAATTGAGCCATGGTCGCCCGTTTGGCGGGACAAGCGCAAGATCGGTCCGGTAAATTGAGGCGGCGGGCTCGCCATTTTCGAAGAGCGCAAAGATTTCCTGCGCCAGCACTGGCGTAATTATTTCATCCGCATCAAGATCAAGAAGCCAGTCATGACGGCAGGCGTCTTCCGCGGCGCGTTTCTGGCGTCCATTGCCAAGCCATGGCTGTTCAATTACGCGGGCGCCGGCGGCTTCGGCCAGCGCTCGCGTTTCATCCTGTGAGCCGGAGTCGATGACGACGACTTCGTCGGCGACGCCAAGAGCCGCCTTAACGACGCTGGCGATCATGCGTGCTTCGTTCAGCGTGCGGATATAAGCGGAAATTGGCGGGCGCGGTGTTGGCATGACGCGCCCTCCCTAGAGCGCCGGGCGAAAAAGTGGAATCCGGTTTTTCGCAATACCGGCGCGATCCTTAAACCCTGGCTCATCGGGCGTTTCAGATTTAACGCTCGATGATCTAGCTTGCGCTGGGCCAATACGGCAAGCAGGCAGGCGTTACCGCCGTCTGCCGCCGTCGGGACCGCCGCCGCCCGGTCCGCCTTGCGGTCTCTCGGATTGTTCTCCGCCTTGCCCGCGTCCGAAAGCCGGCGGCGTAAAGATGGCCATTTCGACCGTGCGGAAATCGGCGGCGAAATTTTCCGCTTTTGCGATCATGTCGCCGGACATCTGGCTGCGGAAGTGATCCGCCGCGACGGGGTGAAGATTAGGCAGGCCGTAAAGGTTGTGGGCGGCGTTATCGGCGTAGATCAATGACCAGCCAAACCCTTCGACAAGGTCGGGCGTCAGCCCGGCGACCGCGTGTCCGCTGGCGCCGGAAAGCGCGCTGGCGAGCGCCAGTTGCGCCCGCGCATTCCCG
>CAMYNO010000295.1 GCA_947259815.1 uncultured Parvularculaceae bacterium | reverse complement strand
TTCTTCATCGGCTACGGCGCGGGCGTGCGTTACTTCACCCCCATCGGGCCTATTCGTTTCGACGCAGCATTTCCCCTGAATGGCCGCGACAGCGATCGCGATTTCCAGATTTACATTGCGATAGGACAGTCCTTCTGATGATGGACCGGATTCGCATAGCGCTCCTGTCGGTGATGGGCCTCCTCGTCCTCTGCGCCGTCGGATTAGGCGTGTTGCTGTACACGCCGCCGGGCCGTGCGGCGATTGCCGATCTGATCGAAAATGAAATCGCCGGCGAACTTGGCGGCGAAGCGGCAATCGGCGCCATTCGCGGGCGCCTGCCCGGTCACGTCATTATTGAAGATCTCGTTCTTTCAGACGCCGGCGAAATCTGGGCCCAGATTGACCGCGCGGAATTGCGTTGGCGCCCGTTACATCTACTCGCGGGATGGATCGACATCACTTCTGTTATTGTTGACGGCGGCGCAGTCTTCAGTGAGCCGCCGGACAAGGATAATAACGAGCCGTTCTCCATTCCGTTGCCGGAGGATTTACCGTCGCTGCGCCTTGAGGCGCTGGAAATTAATAATCTGCAAAGCCATCTCGGCGGCGTATCGGCCCGTCTCGACGGCGCCGGCGGCGCCTTTATGGACGGGACGGAGATCAACGCCCGCCTGAAACTCACAAGCGCAAATGACGCCGATACGATTGACGCCATTGTCGATATCGCGCCCGACGCCAACCGTTTCTTTGTCGATGCAACGATTGCCTCGCAGGCAAATGGCGTTGTCGCATCAATTGCTGATCTTGGTGGACCTCTGTTCGTCGAAATCGACGGCGACAGCCCGCCCGACCGTGCGGAAATTTCCGTCAGCGGCGTAATCGGCGCCTATGGCCGGATCGATGCGCAGCTTCTCGCCAATCTGACGGCGCTGGTGACGATCGATGCGGATGGCGCCTTTGCGCCGGGCGAGCGGCTCGCCGGGATCGACGAATTAAGCGCGCCGATCAAATTTCAAATTTCCCTGAAAGACAAAGATCAGGGCGGCCACATCAAAATCGATCAACTGCAGAGCGCCATCGGCCTGATTACCGGCGAGTTCGAATGGGCGGGACTGCGCGAGCGAAAGAACCACCTTGCCGCCGATCTCAATATACGCCTTGCCGAAACATACCGGACCGATCTCCAACCCTATATCGGTACTGACCTGATCGTCGGGATCGCCATGCAGCGACGGCCGGACGATTACGCCTTTGACGCCATTTTGCGCAGCGAAAAGATCGAGGCTGCGGTTCGTCAGGGCGCCACGGACCTCAACAAAAATGTCTCCGGCGATCTTGTCGCGACCATGACTGTGGCGGAGCCGCTTCCTGCCGGCCCCGCGCGGCTTGAAAGCCGTTTCGCCGTCGATCTAGACGATACGGCGTCCTTGCGCGCATTTGACCTGCAACATGGCGACGGCTTCCACGCCGAGGGCGATGCCGATTATTCCTTTACGGAAGAAACCATTCGCGTTGACGCCGATATTGACGCCGCGCCTGCATTCGTCAGCGCCGTCATACCCGGCGTCACGCCACGCGGACCTGTTGCTGCGACTATCGACGCCAGCGGCCTTGTCAATCTCTTCACATTGAACGCGCGGATCGAGGCGCCAGAGATTGCACTCGGAGAAAACATGGCGCCAGCGTTCAACGCCGATATTTCTTTAGCAGGTCTACCCAAACTTCCGACCGGCGACATTGCAGCGGCGGCGACAAACGGCGCCGGTAAGTTTTCGGCGACACTTCGTTCATCGCAAAACGGACGCATCGCGGCGCCGCAGATTATCTATACCGGCGACGGCTTCGCGCTGAATGGCGCCGGCGCCTTTAATCCGCAGACGCAGCGCGGCGAGCTGGACCTCACCTATACAGGCGAGGAGACGGCCGAGCCATGGCCCGGACTTAACATCGCCGGCGCATTTAACGCCGCGGGCGTTTTTGCCCGCAATGGCAAAGGCGCTGACATCACGGTCACGTCGCAGGCGCTTCGCGTAAACACCCTTGGCATGGCGGGTTTGTCGGCGCGCGCTTTCGGCCCCTCCGACGCCATTGACGCCAAGGTCGCTATGGGCGCCATCAATGTCGACGAAACGAACATCAAGGATGTTTCCGTTACGGCGCTGATCGACGCGACAAGCGGCGCGCATATACGCCTGACCGAGGCCGGCGCCGCCATATCCGATAATGTCGCGCGCCTGCTTCAGCCCGGCGACATTATCGTCAAAGACGGCGTAACGTTCCGGAACATCCGCCTTGGGTGGGGCGCCAATGGGCGCATCGCTTTCGACGGCGCTGTCACGGACACACGCTGGAATGGAACTCTGGACCTTGCCGACGTCAACATCCCACAAACGGACGGCCGCGCCACACTGAATATCGTTCTGGATACCGACGAGACGGAGGCTGCGCGCGGAGAATTTCTCCTGACATCGCTCATTTCAAACGCCGTCGCGTCGATCAGCGGCAAGCTGCTTTGGGATGGCGAGGCCGTCACGCTTTCCAGCCTGCCGCAGGAAGATGCGCTCGACATGAACCTCTCCCTCCCAGCGAAACTGACGCGCACGCCGCGCCTTGCGGTTTCGACCGATGGCGCGCTTGCCGGTTATGTCCGCTATGACGGCGCAATCGAGCCATTCGCCGCCTTCATGCCGCCGGAGCTTCAGACGCTGGAAGGATTTCTCGCCGCCGATTTCAGCATCGCCGGCACGCTTGAAAACCCGTCCCTCGACGGCGCGGCGGAAATTACCGAGGGCGCCTATACGGAATTGCGCAGCGGTCTTTCCATCGCCGGATTGCACAGCCGCGCCGATGCACAAGTCTCCACACAAGGCAGCCGCATAGAATTTTCAGGCGGCGCAAGGGGCGGCGGCCAGACCGGCGAGGATACAATTACAATCGGCGGCGCCATGACACTCGCGGATCAATCGCGCCTTGATCTGGAGATTGCGTTTAACGACGCGGCGCTTTCCGCCCATCCGGTCGATGTGGTGCGCGCGGACGGCAACATTTCATTTACCGGCGACCTCGATGCGATTACAGCGACCGGCGCGTTGACAGTGCGCGAACTCAGCGCGGAAATCATTACGCCGGAAGTAACCGGGCTCGTCCCTATCGAAGTCGTCAATATCGACCAGGCCGGCGCTGAAGACGCCATTTCGCAAACAGCAAAGAAATCTACGCTCACCTATGATGTCGATATCACCGCCGATGATCGAATTTTTATCCGCGGGCGCGGCGTCGACAGCGAATGGTCGGCGAATATCAATATCGCCAGCAGTAATGACGCGCCGATTATCATTGGCGCCATGCGCCTGCGCCGCGGCACGCTCGACTTTTCCGGGCGCCGCTTCGACATCGAAACCGGCCGTATATTGTTCGACCGCCTGTCGCCGAACAATCCGCTGCTCGAAATTCGCGCAACACTGGAAACCAGTGACGTTACAGCGACGATCGACGTTTCTGGACGCGCGAACGAGCCGACCATCGAACTCAATTCTACGCCGGACCTTCCAGACGAAGACATCATGGCTCTGGTTCTCTTCGGCAAGCCCGCCGATGAACTGACCGCATTTGAATCGCTTCAGACTGCGCAGGCCCTCGCCTCTCTCGGCGGTATTGGTCCTTTCGGCGGCACGGGTCTTACGGGATCGATCCGGCGTGCAACCGGTCTTGATCTGTTGAATTTCGATATCGACCCGGAAAACGGCGGCGGATCGCTCACCGTCGGCAAGTATGTCGCCGACGGGCTGTTCGTTTCTGCAACACAGGATGCGCAGGGAAAAGGCGGCGCGGTCATCATCGAATATGAAATAACCGATAATATTTCGGTAGAAACGGAAGTCCGCCAGGATGGCGACCAGACCGTTTCCGCGAACTGGAAAAAGGATTTCTAGCCGACGGCGGCCGCTGAAACTTGCGGGCCGGCGCGCTTCACGGTCTAAGGCGCGTCATGAAGTCGGTAGATGTGTCAGATCCTGCGCTTTGGGCCCGCCGCGAGGCCGCGCCGTTGTTAAAGCGATTACGCGAGGAAGACCCCGTCCATTATTGCGCCGACAGCGCATACGGCCCCTATTGGTCGATTACGCG
>CAMYNO010000294.1 GCA_947259815.1 uncultured Parvularculaceae bacterium | reverse complement strand
GCAGTGTCTTGAATTCCATAAGACCGAACGCTCCGTACGCACCGCCAGTTCCGAACAGGTTCGTCGCCCGATTAACAAATCGGGTGTCGACCAGTGGCGCCCATTCGACCCCTATCTTGCACCTTTAAGGACAGCGCTTGGCGACGCGCTGACGGAGTATCGCGCGTGAGCGAAGATAACGAACAACTGCCGGAAGAACTGGCCCCGGATGAGTCCATCTATGACACCGATTATGAAACGGGTCAGGACAATGTGGATTTCCTCGGCCTCGACCTTCACAATCCGGTGTTTTTCATCAGCGCCGCTACGATTTTGACGTTCATCGTCGGAACCCTTGCGTTTCCGGAAACGGCCGGCGTCTGGATGAATGGCGCAAAGGGTTGGACGCTGAACAATTTCGACTGGCTGTTCGTGATCGCGACCAACATCGTGCTGGTTTTTTGTGTTGCGGTCGGCGTCTCGCCCCTTGGCCGTATCCGCCTTGGCGGTCCGGACGCGACACCGGACTTCAGCACAAAATCCTGGCTCTCCATGTTGTTTTCGGCCGGGGTCGGGATTGGTCTCCTCTTTTATGGTGCAGCCGAACCCATGGCCTATTACACCGATTGGTTCGGCACGCCGCTTGATGTCGAAGCGCTGACGCCGGAGGCGCGACGCCTCGCCTTCAGCGCCACCATCTTTCACTGGGGGCTGACCCCATGGGCGGTATATGCCGTTGTCGGATTGGCGCTTGCCTTCTTCACCTTCAACAAGGGGCTGCCGCTCACCATTCGATCGGCGTTTTATCCTCTCTTCGGCGAACGAATATGGGGCTGGCCCGGACATCTTATCGACCTCCTTGCGGTTGTTGCGACCCTGTTCGGTCTTGCGACGTCTCTTGGCATCGGCGCGAAACAGGCGGCCAGCGGCCTTGAATTTCTGTTCGGGGTGGATAGCGGATTGAAAACGCAAATCCTGCTGATTATCGGCATAACATCCATGGCCATTTTCTCGGTCGTGCGCGGTCTCGACGGCGGCGTAAAACTTCTCAGCAACATCAATATCGTCATCGCGATTTGTCTTTTGGCCTTCGTCATCATCGCTGGCCCGACACTTGCCATTCTGAAAGGCTATGGCGTGAACGCGCTCGCTTATGCGACCGATACAGTTCGCCTCAGCAACTGGGTAAGCCGGGAAGACAAGGAATGGTTTCACGGCTGGACGATTTTTTACTGGGCCTGGTGGGTTTCATGGTCGCCATTTGTCGGCATGTTTATCGCCCGCGTATCGCGGGGCCGCACGATCCGGGAATTTCTTGGCGCGGTGTTGGTGGTTCCCGTTATCGTCGCCATTTTATGGTTCACATCCTTTGGCGAGACGGCCTTGAGCCAGGTCGATCAGGGCGTCGGCGCGCTACCGAACGGAATTTCGGAAGTTTCGCTTGTCCTGTTCCAGACGCTTGAAAACCTGCCCTTCGCCGAGGTCTCTTCCTTTGTCGCCATTATCCTCCTGCTGGTGTTTTTTGTGACGTCGTCGGACTCCGGCTCGCTTGTCATCGACAGCATCACGGCCGGCGGCAAGCTCCATGCGCCGGTCCCCCAGCGGATTTTCTGGGCGACCATGGAAGGTCTCGTTGCGATCGTCCTTCTGGTTGGCGGCGGCTCGGCGGCGCTATCCTCGCTCCAGGCCGGCGCAATAACCGCGGGGCTACCGTTCACACTTGTCCTACTTGTTTGTTGCGTCAGCCTTTATCGCGGATTAATGACAGAACTGCCGGGTCGGGATGCAAACCATGCTTGAGCCGCGCTGACCTTATCTTTGACCGAAAGGCCGATGACAGAACGCCTCGAACCCGCCCTGATCGCCTTGCGCCAGATTTTGCGCGCGACGGAAATCAACTCACGCGCCCTCGCGAAAGATTGCGGGCTGACGCCATCGCAGCTGATCCTTATGCAGATCACAAGCGATACGGAGAACCCGACGCCGAGCTTCCTGGCGAAGGAAGCCTCCCTCAGCCAGGCGACCGTGACGGCGCTTATCGACAAGCTTGAAACGCGAAAACTGGTTCGCCGGCGCCGCGATGAGGGCGACAAGCGCCGGGTCTGCATAGAACTGACGGATCACGGCGCGACTACGCTGCGCGAGGCGCCTGACAGTCTTCAAACCAGCTTCGAAAGAGGCTTCGCCAGGCTTGAATCCTGGGAACAGTCATTACTCGTCGCCGCGCTCGAACGCACCGCCGGCCTCCTCGATGCAGAAGACCTCGACGCGGCGCCCGTCCTCGATGTTGGCGCAATCGAAACGCCCGTTGAGTGAAGAGGCGCGCTTGCAGGCGGTTCGGCCGGTCTCAGGCCGCCTCGCGGCGGTCATCGCGAAACGATTGAGCGCGAGCGACAATATGGCGGAGAGAGAGGGATTCGAACCCTCGGAACGATTGCTCGCTCAACGGTTTTCGAGACCCAATTGTGGGCCGACCGAAAATTGCATGTTCCAATATTGTTCTTTTTTTGCGACGTGCGACGAGTACTATCATTGATAGTACGCTCAAAATTTTCGCAGGCATTTTCGACAGATTTCATTATTAGATTTTCTAAACACAACGTTGCCAATTCGATCCGATTTTTCATTCAACACGACAGAGCGGAAAATTAGATTTCCAGCGGATGCATCCTGTGAAAAAGGCCCATAGGTATCGTGGTTGTGCGGGGAAAAGAAAATTAAAAGTGTCATTGAACTCCAATATTTAGTGATTACGTGCGGCGGCATCGCAATATATAGGAGAAAATGGTGACGATCTTTCAAAGCGATGTTGTCGAAGGGAACATCGTTCGCGGCATTTATCGCAATCCCGAAGACGGCGAAAAATATTATGAGTACCGCCTAATAACGAAAGTCGAGACGGCGCTCGGTGCCACGATCGTTCAGTTCGAAAGGCTAGTCCCAGAGGGAGATTGTGGATTGCATGAGGAGACCCTGTCAGCGTTCTTGAATTGGGGTTTCGACGTGTTTCCGCAGGCGACTGACTATAAGACTCTGGAAGCCGGCTGGCGTTATTATATGCCGCTCTACAAGACATACTTCGACGTCCTGGCGGTCAACGGCGATAGGGTCACGTTTAGATACGTCGGCGAAAACGAACGTCCGCAAACAGCTGAAATCTGGTGGCTTTGCCAGCGCGCGTTCAACAAAGACGAACCGTCCCCAAAATTTAAGGATGCGGGATAGGTATCAATCGCTATCGGCAAATTACCGCCGCTACGACCTGAAAATATGTACGCCGCGGCAGTTATCGCTCGGCGCGGTGGCGTCCCGCTGCGTTGTGATGTTGCGGTTGGCAACTTTATGTCATCGCGATAAATTAGAAAATCTGGCGGAGAGAGAGGGATTCGAACCCTCGGAACGATTGCTCGCTCAACGGTTTTCGAGACCGCCCCGTTCGACCACTCCGGCACCTCTCCGCGGGGAGGGTGGTGTCTAGCGACTCATTCGGGTGGGCGCAACAGATATGCTGGAATGGGAGTGGTCGAACAAACCAAGCTTTCTGAAAAGCTGTTCGTCGCGAGCTCAGGACTCAATCCTGCTGGATCCCGGCTTTCGCCGGGATGAGCGGCGTGGGGTATGAGGATGGGCGGGTGGGTTGCGGTCCGCCAGCGACGACTTCTTACCCGGTATTTTTCATTGCTGAACTGAAGAGCTCTGAGCCCGTCAGTTGCCAAGCCAGCGCCCTTAAAGGGCGTGGAAATCTCATAGCCCACTTATCCACCGTTCTTCCCGGCGAAAGCCGGGATCCAGGACAGGTAAAGTGACGGGCACAGCAATGATGTGCGTTGGTCTTGATGCGGAATGTGTCTCGGCCTTCGCCGGGATGCGCGGAACTATTCCTGCCCGGTCGCCTCTGCCGCAACGGCGCCGAGGAGGCCTTCGATTTTTGCAAGAACCGGCAGGTCGGCGGCGATGCCGTGACGCTGCGCGATATAGGAAACCGCGTTCATCTCCAGCGTTGTAACGCCGTTCTGTTCGGAGATCAGCGCCTTCATGGGAAGGTCGATGGCGGCGCTTCGCGATGCTTGCATCAATTGCGTGCCGGCGGCTGGATTGCCGAAAATGACGAGTGTGGTGGGAGGCAAATCCAGACCGGCGCCGGCGGCGTTCGCTGTGTGATCGACTTTCGCCATGACTTTAACGCCGCGTTTGGCGAGGGCCGCTTCGAGCCGCGCAACGGTTTCGTCGACTGAATAGGCGCTGGCGAAGCGGATAAGCCCGTCGCTCTTGTGGCCGGCGGATGTTTTCGCCGACGGCGTCGGCACATTTTCCGCCGGCGCCTCCGCATGGGCGCAGGCGGCGATGAACATGGCGCTGATGATGCTTGTGGTCCGGATCATGGCGGTCTCCCTGGTTACTCTGCAGCGGTCGCCTCTGCGACTTCGAGTTCGGCGAGGAATTTCTCTGTTTCAAGCGCGGCCATGCATCCCATGCCGGCGGCGGTGACGGCCTGGCGGTAGATATCGTCGGTGACGTCGCCCGCGGCGTAGACCCCCGGAATTTCGGTCGCGGTCGAATCCGGCGCGGTATCGAGATAGCCGTGGGAATTCATCGCCAGCTTATCGACAAAAAGCTCCGTGGACGGTTTATGCCCGATGGCGATGAACACGCCGTCGGCTTTGACTTCTTGCGTTTCGCCGGTCGCCATGTGCTTCAGCCTTGCGCCGGTAACGCCAAGCGGGTCTTCATCGCCGAGAACTTCATCAAGCGCATGATCCCAGACGAT
>CAMYNO010000293.1 GCA_947259815.1 uncultured Parvularculaceae bacterium | reverse complement strand
GTTGAGGTATGATGGTGAAGCGGCTGTTCGTAGTAGTATTCGGCCTGTGTGCGTTCTTTGGCGCAGCGCAGGCGCAAACGCCGCTCACCGTATTGAGCGAGCGGGATGCAGCGCTCTATCGTGAAATTTTCGACCTTCAGGAAGACGGGCGCTGGAAAGCGGCGGATGCAAAAATCGGCGCCGTTACCGACGATGTCCTGATGGGTTATGTCCAATTCCAGCGCTACATGCACCCAACCAAATATCGCTCTTCTTATAATGAGTTGCGGCGCTGGATGGCGTATTACGCAGATCATCCCGATGCGGATAAAATTTACAGCCTTGCAAGAAAACGCAGGACCAAAGGCGCAGCCTATCCTCAGCGCCCGACGCCCCGCCAATGGCGCAGCGGCGAGGGTAAAGACCTTCACCCGGCATTGCTGGAAGATTACAAAAGCACGAGCGCGCCGCAACTTAAGCGTATTGAAGGGCGCGTGCGCTTTCTTTCCAACAAGGACCGCGCGCTTGACGCGCTTAAGGAAATCGACCGGCATTTGAAGCGGCGCACAATCACCGAGCGCCAGTATGATCGCATGCGCTCATGGATCGCCGCCAGCCTCTATTATCAGGGCTATGTAGACACCGCAGAACAAATCGCCGTTTCCGCTTCGCGCAATGGCGACACCGGCGTTCTCGCTTACTGGATTGCAGGGCTTATTTCTTACAGAGAAGGAAACATCGCCGAGGCGCATGATTATTTTAAGTCGATGGCGGCCATTCCGTATCAGGAAGATTCCCTGCGCGCTGCGGCTGCGTTCTGGGCGGCGCGCACAGCGCTTGCCGCCGGCGCACCGAGCGATGTCGCGCCAAATCTTGAAATCGCGGCGGAATTTCCTTTTGAATTTTATGGCCAGCTCGCTCTTGCCCAATTGGGTCGCGAGCACAATTACGACTGGTCAAAGCCCATGGTGACGGCGGATGGCCTTGCGGCGCTGCTCGATGGCGAACCGCGCGTCAAACGCGCCATCGCTTTGGCGCAAGCGGGCAAGAAAGCGGAAGCCGATCTGGAACTGCGCTGGGCGAACGGGTCCATTGCTACGGAACGCGACTACGATCTTCTCGCTGTCGCGCTCGGTCTTAATCTCCCCGCCGCGTCCATCGACATCGCCCTCGCCGGCGATGGGCAATATCTACAGGCGGGCCTTTTTCCGATCCCGGACTATGCCCCTGAAAACGGGTTCAAGGTCGATCGCGCGCTGATCTACGCGCTGATGCGGCAGGAATCGAAATTCAAAACCGACGCGACCAGCCGTGTCGGCGCGCGCGGCCTGATGCAGCTCATGCCGCGAACCGCGAGTTATATTTCCGGCGACCGGTCCTTGAGCCGACGCGGCGAGAAGGGGCGCGACCGGCTTTACGACCCCGGCTATAATCTCCGCCTCGGCCAGTCTTATGTCAGCTATCTGATCGACAAATCCGCTCAGGGTGACTTATTCAAGCTGGCTGCGGCGTATAATGGCGGACCGGGCAATTTGCGCCGCTGGTCGGCGAAGATGGAAATCACCGATCCATTGCTCTTTATAGAGAGCATCCCCAACAGGGAGAGCCGGGACTTTGTCGAACACGTGCTGACAAATTTCTGGATCTATCGCGCCCGCCTCGGCCAACCCGCACCGTCACGCGATCGCGTAGCCGCCGGCGAACTGCCGCTTTACGAAGCCCTCGACCAGATCGCGGGGAATTAAATACTTTAACTCCCCGCTTGCGTTTGATTGGTTATTCGCTGGCTTGTGCGATCCGTTGCGATAATGGTGCAGGATCGCTCGTTACATACTCATCAATGACGGCACGCGCTTCGCCAAGCGCCTCCAGGGATTCCATTTCGCCATCAGCGACGAAATTCGCCAGCCCTAAAAGCTGATTATACAGCTCTTCCGGCTCGCCCTGAATCGTCAGGCCGAAGCGGGAATTTTCGGTTTCGACAAGGCTCCATTTATCGCGCACGCCCGCCCAATAGTCAGCGGTTTTCGCCCAATATTCATCGCCGACTTCGATGGGAAAATCATCCGAACGCCGATAGGTGTTGATGGCGATTTCGCGCACCAGCGTTTGCGGCTCGCCGTCCAGCACCAGTTTTGAATTGTTCTGCTCATGCACCCAGCCATAGGGCGTGATGGCGTGACGATTGACCGCTTTCACCGCATGATAGTCGTCGCGCGTCGTCGCATCGCGCCGTGGCAACGGGCGCCATTCCGCCGGAGGCGTCCACTGCGAAACACCATCAACATGCGACCATGCGCCAACGGCGCCATAGCGCGGCGCATCATCGACCTGGTAAACGGTTTGCGACCATTTTCCGTTCGCTTGCCCGGCGCTGACAGCACGGTTTTCCCAGGTGTTTCCACCGATGAAAACAAGCACATTTTCCGGCTCGTATCGCCAGTCCTGCCGCCAATGTTTGATCGGAAACTTATCGTCGCCGCCCACGACAAGGATATGCTGCAGGCTGATGAAATCGCCGCTGTCCTCAATCACCCGAACGATCTCATTACCGCCGCTGAGCTTGCGGTCTTTCAGATCGTATCCTTCAACAAACGAGACGGTCTCGATGAAGTCGAAGGTGAC
Organism: uncultured Parvularculaceae bacterium; assembly: GCA_947259815.1. Lineage (GTDB taxonomy): Bacteria > Pseudomonadota > Alphaproteobacteria > Caulobacterales > Parvularculaceae > Hyphococcus. Next base: position 389 of record CAMYNO010000293.1, on the reverse strand, counting down.
TTTGAAATTTCCCGCCATGGCGAGGATCGCCTGACGGTCTTGCTCATAATGGTCGCTTTTTGCTTCCATGGCCGCCGGCGGCGCGCTTGCGACTTCGGCCGGCGTAACACAGCCGGCAAGCGCCAATACGGCGCAAACGCCCAGAAATCGCATCATTTCATTCAACTTCATTTTCGTCCCCACGGGATTGCACAGGCAAGCCGCGCCCACACGCGCCCTGCAGATTGAAAATCTCTATATTGCAACTGATTCTAAGTTGCAATCGCAAACTCATAACGCTATGAGTAGCGCAACTGCGAATCATTCTCAATATGTTGGAGGGGTAAAAGTGAAAAACTTTTTGATGGGGTGCACGACGCTTTTCGCTATGGGCGGGATTGCCCTCGCTC
>CAMYNO010000292.1 GCA_947259815.1 uncultured Parvularculaceae bacterium | reverse complement strand
TGGCGGAGGGCGTGCGCGTCGTCAGGACCGCCGACTGGCAGGATACGCTGCTCGATCTTCTCAAGGCGTATGCAACCCAGCGCATCGGCAAGCTCGACCGCGATTACCACATCGAACCGCCGAAAGTTTACACAATCGAGATGGCGCGGCTGCGGCTTGAGCGCATTCTCGGCGCGATTCCCGACTGGACGGAATTGCGCTCCCTCGTTCATGCGGATGATATCGACGCACCGGAAACCTCAAAGATCGCGAGCGCGTTTAACGCCGCCCTCGAATTCGCCAAGGACGGGCGCATCGATCTGCGCCAGCTTGGCCACTTTGAACCCATTTACATCAAGCAGCGGGCCGACGATGAAAGGAACCCGTCATGAGCGATCTTGACGCTGAAAGCGGTCGCGACTTCAAGGAACTTGATGCGCACGAAGCGCAGGTCGCACTGGCCGAAGAGCTTGGCGTGGAAACGGAAGAATTGGAACCAGTGAGCGAGAACGACGAAGAAACCCAGGAAGAAGCCGAAGCCGCGCCGGCCCCGGTCGAATGGTCTGACGAAGATCTCGCCGAGCATCAGCGCATGGTTGAAGCGCTGTTGTTCGCCGCCGCCGAGCCGCTTGACGAAAGCACGATCGCCGGGCGTCTTCCCGCCGGCGCAGATATCGCAGCGATCATTGGTCGGCTTGCGGAAGATTACGAAAACCGAGGCGTAAACCTTCGACAGATCGACAAGAAGTGGCGATTTGTGACGGCGGGCGATGTTGCTCATGTGCTGGAGGTCGAGAAAGTTGCGCCGCGCCGGCTGTCGCGGGCGGCGCTCGAAACCCTCGCCATCATTGCCTATCACCAACTCTGTACGCGCGCCGATATCGAAGATGTGCGCGGCGTGCAGGTCGCCAAGGGGTCTCTAGATCAATTGCTGGAAATCGGCTGGGTCAAAATGCGCGGCAAGCGCAAGGATGTGCCGGGCCGGCCGACCCTTTACGGGACGACGGAGGATTTCCTCCAGCATTTCGGGCTGGAAACCGTGACCGACCTGCCGGGGCTCGCCGATCTGAAGGCCGCAGGGCTGCTGGATGCGCGCCTGCCGCCCGGATTTTCCGTACCGTCGCCGGTTGACGGCGATGACGTCGACGAGGCCGATGAGGCCGAAGAAGGCGAATTCGTACAGGATTTTCATGAAGATGAAGGCGAAGAAAGCGCTGACGCGTAAGGAAGTTTTCATCCCGAGCGCGTTTGCTTAAGCGGATACGGGCGACTACATTCGCCCATGCATAAATGAAAAGGCTGTACCCATGGGCGCCATTGGACCCTGGCAAATTGTCATCATTCTCGTTCTCGCGCTGTTGCTGTTTGGCGGCGGCGGCAAAATCTCATCACTGATGGGGGATTTTGCCAAAGGTATCAAATCCTTCCGGAAGGGACTTCAGGAGGATGATGATAAGTCGCTGGAAAAACGCGGCGACGAGGCGGTGGACGTAACGCCAGCCGAGGAAAAAGCAAAGGCGGAGTAATCCGCCGGGGTTGTAAGGATCCCTGACCCCCATGAACCTCGTTCCGCAATTCGGATTTCTGGAGCTGATCCTGATCGGGGTCATCGCGCTGATCGTGGTCGGCCCGAGAGACCTGCCGCGTCTGATGCGCCAGGCCGGACGCATGGTCGCCAAGGCGCGATCCATGGCGGCGGAATTCACCGCGGCGTTCGACCAGATGGCCCGCGAGACCGAGATGGAAGAATTGCGCAAGGAAATTGACGCGCTCAAGCACGACAATGTCGTTTCGAAGGCCAAGCGCGAACTCGACGATGCGGTCAAGCCGATCAGCGAGGATCTGCAAAAAGAGGCGCAAGCCCTGAAAAGCGATCAGAAAACGGCGGTCGCCGACAAGGCTGAAGCCAAGTCATGATTCCTAAAAAGAACGACAAGTCAGTTTCTGACGAGGAGGACATTGAAGCGTCGGCGGCGCCGCTGCTCGATCACCTGACAGAGTTGCGCACGCGGCTTATTGTTTCCGTCTGCGCCATGGGCGGGGCCTTTGCGGTCTGTTTTCTGTTTTCCATTCCGCTTTACGAGTTTCTCGTCATTCCTTTTAAAAATGCGGTTATCGCCGCCGGGGCTGAGCCGACGCTGTATTTTGCACCGCTTGAGTTTTTCTTCACACGTGTAAAGCTCGCCATGCTCGCCGGCATTGCGCTCGCTTTTCCTATTGCTGCGTACCAGCTTTATCAATTCGTTGCGCCCGGCCTTTACCGGCGCGAGCGCGCGGCGGTGTTGCCGTTCCTGCTGGCGATGCCCGTGCTGTTTCTCGCTGGCGCCGGGCTCGTTTATTACGTGTTGATGCCCTTCGTGATGCAATTCGCGGTGGGCATGGAACGCGACGCCGGCGAGGGAACCGGGGTCGCCATCGAGTTGCTCACCCGCGTCGGCGATTATCTGAACCTCGCCACCACTCTGATCATGGCCTTCGGGTTTGCATTCCAGTTGCCGGTGTTCCTGACATTGCTCGCGCGCGCGGGTCTGGTCGATGCGGGCTTCCTGCGGCGCAATCGCAAATACGCAATCGTCGGCATATTCGTCGTGGCTGCGTTTTTGACGCCGCCGGACCCCATCAGCCAGATGGTCCTCGGCTGTTCCATTATCGCGCTTTATGAGCTGTCGGTTATCTCGGTCGCCATCGCGGGACGGAAACCGGAGCAGCCGGATATGGAAGAGGCGGCTGCTGGACCAGTTGAATAAACCCCGCTACATCGCGCCTCATGTTTGACTTAAAGCTTATCCGCGAGAACCCGGACGGGTTTGACGCCGGCCTTGCGCGGCGGGGGCTGGGCCCTCGCGCCGCTGAAATTCTCGCCTTTGACGAGCAGGCGCGGAAGTTCACCCATTCCCTCAATGAGTTGCAGGCGCGTCGCAACGCTTCGTCGAAAGAGATCGGGCAGGCGAAAGCCAAGGGCGATGAAGACCGCTTCAACGCCTTGCGCGCGGAAGTCGAGACCATCAAGCAGGAAATCCCGGCGGAGGAAGAGGGACGCGAACGCGCCATGAGCGCGGTCAACGACATCCTTTCCGGCGTCCCCAATATTCCTGATGACGATGTTCCCGCCGGTGAAGACGAAGACGCCAATGTCGAAATCCGCCGCTGGGGCGAGCCGGCGAAGCTGGACGGCGCGAAGGAGCATTTCGATCTCGGTGAGGCGCTGGGCCAGATGGATTTCGAAACGGCGGTCAAAATGTCCGGCTCGCGCTTCGTCCTCCTCAAGGGCCAGCTTGCGCGGCTGGAACGGGCGCTCGCTTCATTCATGCTTGATCTGCACACCAATGAATTTGGCTATACCGAATGCCAGCCACCATTGCTGGTCAAGGATGAGACTTTATACGGCACCGGCCAGTTGCCGAAATTCGCTGAGGACCAGTTCGTTACGACGGCGGATTTAACGCTCATTCCCACCGCTGAAGTTTCGCTTACCAATATCGTGCGTGAGGAAATCTTGAGTGCGGAAGCCTTGCCCTTGCGGTTCACCGCGTGGACGCCGTGTTTCCGGTCGGAGGCTGGCTCGGCCGGCCGGGACACGCGCGGTATGATCCGCCTGCACCAGTTCTCGAAAGTCGAACTCGTCTCGATCACGACGCCGGATCAGTCAAACGCCGAACATGAACGCATGACCGAATGCGCGGAAGAAATTCTGAAGCGGCTGGAATTGCCCTATCGCACCATGGTCTTGTGCACCGGCGATATGGGATTTTCCGCGCGCAAAACTTATGACATCGAGGTCTGGCTGCCCGGACAGGACCGCTATCGGGAAATTTCGTCCTGCTCCAATTGCGGTGATTTTCAGGCCCGACGCATGAATACGCGCTTCCGGGGCGAGGGCGAAAAACACACAAGTTTCGTCAACACGCTGAACGGGTCGGGCCTTGCGGTGGGCCGGACATTGGTGGCGCTGCTGGAAAATTATCAGCAGCCGGATGGTTCCATCGCCGTGCCGGCGGTGCTTCAGCCCTATATGGGCGGCGCCGAAAAAATAGAGGCTTTAACATAGTAATGCGTATTCTCTGCACCAATGATGACGGCATTTATGCGCGCGGGCTGACCGCGCTTGAAAAAATCGCCCGCGAGATTTCCGACGATGTCTGGGTCGTCGCGCCGCAGGAGGAGCAATCCGGCGCCGCGCGCGCGCTGACGCTCGCCCATCCCATTCGCCTTCGTCAGTATGATGAGCGACGCTTTGCCGTCTCGGGCACGCCGTCGGACTGCGTCGTCATGGCGATCGACAAGATTATGGACGCCAAGCCGGATCTGATCCTTTCCGGCGTCAATAACGGCCAGAACCTCGCTGAAGATGTGACCGTGTCGGGGACAATCGCCGGCGCCTTTCAGGGCATGTCGCTCAGAATTCCTTCGATCGCCTTGTCGCTCGCGCGACTCGACCGCGCCAAGGCCAAATGGGAAACGCCGGAAACCCACGGGGCGAAGATCGTCAAAACCCTGCTGAAAACCGGATGGCCGAGCGACGTCGTCATCAACGTCAATTTCCCCGACCGCACGCCGGAGAATATTGCCGGCATCGAAGTCACCCGGCAGGGCCACCGCGACGCCTATCAGCTCTTCGCCGAGGAGCGAAAAGACCTGCGCGGCGGTTTTTACTACTGGTACGGGTATACCGGCGAGCTTTCCGATCCGCCGCAGGGAACCGACCTCCGGGCGATCTATGATGGGCGGATTTCGATCACGCCGCTGCATCTGGCGCTGACCCATGAGGACGCAATTCTGCCGCTTTCCGAGGCATTTAAGGAATAGGGGCCTCGCTGATTTGCAGTCCGGGCCAAGGTAATCGTAGTGTTAACGGTCTATTAACCAAACTTTACAAATTTCTACCGCGAATCGCGACCACGCTGACCGCGGGAAAGGGGTGACATGAGCGTATTGCGTATAGTAGCGGCGACCGTATCTGTGGCGGCTTTGATTGGCTGCGGCACTCACAAGAGCGTTGCGCCGGTGGC
>CAMYNO010000291.1 GCA_947259815.1 uncultured Parvularculaceae bacterium | reverse complement strand
GCACAACATTGTTTTCATCGGTCCGGAGGCGGAGCATATCCGCGTCATGGGCGACAAGATTGCGGCGAAGGAAGCTGTCGGCGCGGCGGGCATACCGCTGGTGCCGGGCTCAAAAGGCGCACTCGCCTCGATTGAAGAAGCGCACGCGGCAGCAGAAAAAATCGGCTACCCCGTATTGGTCAAGGCCGCCGCTGGCGGCGGCGGACGCGGCATGAAACTGGCGCCGACCGCCGCGGATCTTGCCGAAGCCGTTTCCACGGCAAAAGCCGAAGCCAAAGGCGCCTTTGGCGACGACGCCGTTTATCTTGAAAAATACCTGACGACGCCGCGCCATATTGAGTTGCAGATCATCGCCGACAGCCACGGCAATGTCGTTCAGCTTGGCGAACGCGATTGCTCGCTACAGCGGCGCAATCAGAAAGTGCTCGAAGAAGCGCTCTCCCCTGTACTCACCGCCGAAGAGCGAGCACATATTGGCGAGACGGTTCGCAAGGCCATCGAACGGCTTGGCTATCTCGGCGCCGGCACCATCGAATTTCTGTATGAGAATGGCGAATTCTATTTCATCGAAATGAACACCCGGCTTCAGGTTGAACATCCGGTCACGGAACAGGTAACGGATATCGACCTTGTGCGCGAACAGATCCGCGTCGCCGCCGGCGACAAGCTCAGCTTTTCACAGGACGACATTCACTTTCGCGGTCATGCGATTGAGTGCCGGATCAACGCGGAGAATCCAGAGACGTTTCGCCCCTCGCCGGGCAAGATCACAGGTTTCCATGCGCCGGGCGGCCCGGGCGTGCGGTTCGATTCCGCCGTATATACCGGCTATTCAATTCCGCCCTATTATGATTCAATGATCGGCAAGCTGATCGTATTCGGCGACAATCGCGAGGTTTGCATCGCGCGCTTGCGGCGCTGCCTGTCTGAGTTTGTGCTGAATGGCGTTGAAACGACGATCCCGTTGTTCCAGCGGTTGATTGACGAACCGGATTTCCTGCGCGGCGACTATCACATTCACTGGCTGGAAAACTGGCTTTCTGAAACCACGTAGCACTCACGGAAACAGTGTAATTTTATTGAGATCCCATGGCCGACCCACAGCTTGACGACATCATTAACGCCGCAGCGGACGCTCACCAGGCGGGACGTCTGGAAGAAGCGCTGTCCGGTTATCAACACGCTCTTAAATCTGTCCCCGATGACGCGGAGGCCAACAGCCTTGCCGGTCTTGCCCTGACGCATCTTGGACGCCTCGCGGAAGCCGGCCCCTATCTCGAAAAAGCGGTCGCCGGCGAGCCTGACGAAATCGGCTTCCGCCTCAACCTGATCGAGTGGCTTGACGCCTCCGGCGAAACCAATCGGGCCGCTGACGAAATTGGCGAGGTTCTGGAAAAAGACGAAAAAAATATCCGCGCCTTCGAAAAGCTGGGCGATGTTTCCATGCGAGCCGGCAAGCCGGGCGCCGCCGCCGACGCCTATAATGAAGCGGTCGGACTGGCGCCCGGTCACTATGGGTTGTTGATGAAACTCGCTCGCGCTCATTTCGCATATGGGAATTATGACGGCGCAAAAACAGCGCTTGCCGGCGCGGCGCAATCCGGACCGCGCGACGAACCGTTCCTTGAACTCCAGAGTTTTGTTTTTGCGGCGCTCGGGGAAATCGCTGCCCTCAATTCCCTCGCAAATCAATGGGTGCAACGCTCACCGGAAAGCACGGCCGCATGGCGGGCCGTTGCCCAGGCCGCTTATGAGTCCGGCCGCCATCGCGATGCACGTTTTGCCTATGAAAAGGTTTTTGAACTCGGCAAGCGGGACGCAGAAAACCTTACCTCCTATGGATGGATTTGCATTCAGGCGCTCGAATATGACAAAGCGCGCGCAGCATTCAGCGAAGCGGAAGAACTTGACCCGAATTTCTCCCGTATGCTGGCCGGCAAGGCGCAATTGCTGACTTTCGAAGGAAAATTTGCAGAGGCCGAAGCCAGTTGCCGACGCAGCCTCGCATTGCATCCGCAGCAGACAGATATGTATTCGCTTCTTTCGCGTTTATCGGGAGGGACGCTGTCAGACGATGAACAAAACATGCTCGTTCGGCTCATTCAGGAGCCACAACTGCAGACGTCCGATCGAATTACCGCGTTGTTCACCCTTGGCCGCGCCCAGGAAACAAAAGAATCCTATGACGACGCGTTCAACGTTTATCTTGATGCGAACGAAATTTCGCGTGGATACAGCGCTGCCGCCGGCATTGTGTATGACCGCAGCGTCGCACAAACCCGCATGGAGCGCATCGCCAAAGTGTTCCCTGCGCCGGTTGCCCGAAGCGCGCTGCAACGCGGCGCGCAGCCGATCTTCATCCTCGGCATGCCGCGCTCCGGCACGACGCTGATTGAAAGCGTGCTTTCGGCCCGCAACGATGTTTTCGCTGGCGGCGAGCGGCCCGATGTTCAGCAGTTCCTAAGCTGGTATCTTGACCAGTCGGGCGATGCTGCGCCGACGACCGGCGCGATCAATCCTGAATGGCTCGATCGCTATTACGAACAGCTTCCCGATCTTGGCGGCGCGACATGGGTGACGGAAAAAAGCCCCCTCAATTTCGAGGCTGTTGGCCTCATTGACCGCCTGTTTCCGGATGCGCCGGTCATTCACACGCGTCGCAGCCCGATGGAGACCTGTTTTTCGATTTTCTCAAACGAGTTTTCAAAATTCTGGTCCTTTGCAACCGACCTTGAAGCGCTCGGACATTTTTACGGTCAATATGCACGGCTGATGAAGCACTGGGACGACGCCTATCCGGGGCGCGTCATTACTGTTCAGTACGAAGAGTTTGCTGGAAATTTCGACAAGGCGGCGCCAGCACTCGCCGAGCAGATTGGCGTCGGCTGGACGGCCGAGATGGGCGAGTTCCAGAAGGCGGCCCGGCCCATCGCCACACTTTCCGCCGTACAGGCGCGCGAGCCCGTCAGCGTTCGCCGCGGCAAGGCGGAGAAATATGCAGCCCGGCTCGCGCCATTGCGCCGCGCCCTTGAAGAAGTCGGGGTCGATCCCGATACGGGAGATCTGCGCTAGACGGGTAGAGATTGCGCGCAGGCCCGATTCAGGGCGATAATCGCCAGCGCGATGCCCAGAGACAGCGCCAACGCCATCTCCGTCGATGAGCTTATTCAGGCCTATACGCTCGGCTATTTCCCGATGGCGAGAGCAAGGGAGGATGCAGCCGTTGTCTGGGTTCTGCCGGAAGAGCGCGGGATCATCACCATGCGCGATGCGCGCGCGCCGCGCCGGCTGTTGCGCTTTATCAAGTCCGATCCGTTCGAGATCCGCATCAACTCTGCGTTTACGGAAGTCATAAACGCTTGCGCCGACGCCACGCCCATACGCCCCGATACATGGATTAACGACGCCATCGTTGAGGCCTATTGCGAGCTGCATTTTCGCGGCATCGCCCATTCCGTTGAGTGCTGGCGCGAAGGCAAACTGGTCGGCGGCCTATACGGCCTTGCTCTTGGCGCGGCGTTTTGCGGCGAGAGCATGTTCTCGCGCGAACGCGACGCATCAAAAACGGCAATGGTGCACTTAATGGCGCGACTGAAAATTGGCGGCTTTCATTTTATCGACGCACAATTCTTCAACGAACATCTTGAACAGTTCGGCCTTGTCGGCATTCCGGATGCGGACTATCAGGAAATGCTAAAACCGGCGCTGAAAACCGAGGCCGATTTTTTCGCAGCGTCAGATCAATTATCAACGACGCGCGTGCTGCAATCAATCACCCACACATCGTAGACCGGATGCTCAAGAGCATTTAGCGCGGGACTGGAGGCGAACATCCATCCGCGGAAAATATTTTCCCCTTCCGCCTGCGGACCGTTCAGCACTTCCGGCGCGGGCTGGGTCGGCGTCGGCTCGGAGACCGGATATGGCGCGGCCTCAACCGGGGCCTCTTCT
>CAMYNO010000290.1 GCA_947259815.1 uncultured Parvularculaceae bacterium | reverse complement strand
TCTAACTCGCGCCATTCCGCGAGCTTCATCAACGGACCCAGCTCTTTCGGTTTAACGCTGCGCAACCGCAATCGCCGCCAGGCGTCTGTCGGTTCAATGTAATAAAGCCCTTCATTAAGAAGGCCCTGCATCTCCTCTTCGACCCAATGCTTCCGGTTCGTTTCGTTCAGCTTATCAAGAAGGATAGGATAGGCGTCGCGCAAATGCGTTACATCGGAAAGAGCATAGGTGAGTTGCGCGTCGGTGAGGGGGCGCCGGGACCAGTCCGTAAATCGCGAGCCTTTGTCGATCTTCGCTTTTACAAGCGTCCGCATCAGTGGCTCATAGCCGATCTGGTCACCAAAGCCGCATGCCATGGCTGCGATCTGAGTGTCAAAGAGCGGCGCCGGCACTTCGCCTATGAGGCGGTAGAAAATTTCGATGTCCTGCCGCGCCGCGTGGAAGACCTTCACCATCTCTTTTCGCTGTAAGACGTCAAGCAGGGGCGCAAGATCAATTCCGTCTGCAAGCGGGTCGATGATCGCTTCAGCGCCTTCAGCGGCGACCTGCACAAGGCATAACACCGGCCAAAAGGTTTTTTCGCGCATGAACTCAGTGTCCACGGCGATAAACGGTTTCTCGCCAATTTCGGCGGAGAACTCTTCTAACTCGGTCGTTTCTTTAATAATTCGCATGAGCGCGCCTTCTAACAGCGCTATCGAAGAGCGTCATCTGAAAAGGCGCTGCGCTGATCGCCGCACGCTGATTTTGTCTTAGCGCCAAAGAAAAAGCCTCCGCCCGCAGGCGGAGGCCATTGTTTTTATTGAGTTTTAAATCAGGTGCCGCAATACGCCGTCAGCGCCGGGGCGGACATGGCGACAGGGCGGCTTTTCAGTTCCGCGCAAGCTGCGTTACGTCCTTCTGTGCTTGGATCACGCGGCGACAGGGCGGAAGCCGCTACACCGAACAGCTCCTCAAACGGAGTCTTTTTGACGTATGGGGCGGAGACCAGTTTCCAGTCGTCGCCTTCGGCGCCGATTTCGCCGGCAATATAACCAAGCGTTTCCTGGTAGGTTTTCATGTCGTCGATATAGCCGCGATCTTTGGCGAGCGCGTCGGCGAAGATCATGGCGCCATACTCATTGATAAGGCGATCGCGATCGACAGGCCGGTTCGAGACAACATGCTCGACAAACTGATCGTAATAGAACTGCGCGCTGGCCGTGATCAGATTACGCTCGCGCTCTGTCATTGGCCGCCACGGATTGCCGAGATCCTTGCCTAATCCGGCGCCAATGAATTCCGCTTTTACGCCGCCGCGTGTTTCAACACCGCCGCCGAAAAGGCCGCCATCAAGCGCAACAGGGTCGTCGAAATACATCCAGTTCCCAAAGTTTACGCCAACAGAGCCTACGACGCTGCCAAAATCGGCGAAGATCTTGTCTGCTGCGGCTGTAGACCAGACGCCGCCCGACGCAGAAAAAGAATCCACATAAGCGATGACTGGCTTGCCGGCTTCCTTCACCGCGAGGACGCCGTCGTGAATAGCCTGACTGCCGACTATCGAACCGCCGGGCGTTCGTACAAAAATCATGACCGCTTTGATGTCGTCATTCTTTGCGGCTTTGAGCAAGTCTTCCTTGATTTTATAGCCATAGGTCACTTCGGAAACGGATGCGAAGAACCCGGAGTCGCCAGTTTGATGAGAAAGAATAGGACCAAGAATATTGACGCGCATGATCGCGTTTGCGCTCTCTTCGTTTCCATATAGATGATCAGACGACGGTTCTTTTTCTTTTCCCTTGGCGCCGCCGGCGCCCGCGCCAGCCGCCCCGATCACGCCTGCGCCACAAGAAACCAGTGCAATTATCACGATGCCGCCGACGATCATTTTGATCACCATGCGCACGAGATCATTCAAAAGTGGTGGTCGTTCGGTCACAAAGCCCCTCCAGTATGGTTAATGCAGATCAGTATTTAGGGATGCCCGCGCCCTGGCAAAAGGGCCGTTCTGAGCAAAAGTTGACCGCCAGGGCGCGTCATCGCGCCAAATCCTGCAAAAGGCGCGCGTATTGCGCCTTCCGGGCTTGACAGAAACCGGGGCGATTGCCAATCCGGCGCATCCTTCCCGCCGCTTCGTTCAAACTGACATCAGGGGATATTCATGCACGCCTATCGCACCCATAATTGTGGCGAATTACGCCAGGCCAATGTCGGCGAAACCGTTCGCCTGTCCGGTTGGGTGCATCGCAAACGCGATCACGGCGGATTGTTGTTTATCGACCTGCGCGATCACCATGGGCTGACCCAATTGGTGGTTGAGCCCGAAATGACGTTTTTTGCCGAGGTCGAGCGCATTCGTCAGGAAAGCGTCATCCGCGTCGAAGGCGCCGTCGTCGCGCGCGATCAGGATGTCGTAAATCCGAACCTGCCCACAGGTGAGGTGGAGATCCGCATTCAGTCCTTTGAAATTCTATCGGAGGCTGATGAATTGCCGCTGCCCGTATTTGGCGAGCCGGACTACCCCGAAGACATTCGGATGACCCATCGTTATCTCGACCTGCGACGGGAGACGCTGCATCGTAACATCATGCTGCGGTCTGCCGTCATCAAGGAAATCCGCCGCGGCATGGAAGACAAAGGGTTCAACGACTTTCAAACGCCGATTCTTACGGCGTCGTCGCCTGAGGGCGCTCGCGATTTTCTCGTTCCGTCACGTCTTCATCCGGGTAAATTTTATGCGCTGCCGCAGGCGCCTCAGATCTTCAAGCAGCTGATTATGGTTTCCGGCTTCGATCGCTATTACCAGATCGCGCCATGCTTCCGGGACGAAGATGCGCGTGCGGATCGTTCCGCCGGTGAATTCTATCAGCTGGATCTGGAAATGAGTTTTGTTGAGCGCGCGGACGTGTTCGACGCGGTTGGCCCGGTCACGCGCGATACTTTTGCGAAATTCGCCGGTGATCGCGCTGTTACGGAATATCCGTTTCCGCTTATTCCGTATGACGAAGCAATGCTTAAATACGGAACAGACAAGCCGGATCTTCGCTGCCCGATTGAGATGCAAATCGTCTCCGACCATTTCCGCGGCAGTGGGTTCAAGGTTTTTGCATCCATTCTCGACGCTGATCCGCGCCATGAAATTCGCGCGATCCCCGCGCCCGGCGGCGGTAGTCGCGCATTCTGCGACCGCATGAATTCCTGGGCGCAGAAACAGGGCTTGCCGGGGATGGGCTATATGATCTTCGATGAGAACGAAGTGAAAGGCCCGCTTGCAAAAAATATCGGTCCTGAGCGATCCGCCGCTGTGCGTGAACAGCTAGGGGTGAAAGCAGGCGATGCAGCCTTTTTCCTTGCTGGCAAACCAGAAGAGTTTTTGCCGGTCGCCGCCAAGGCGCGCACGCTCATCGGTGAAGAAATGGGGATTACGGACAAAGACCGGTTCGAATTATGCTGGATCGTCGATTTTCCGATGTATGAATGGGACGAGGAGCGCAAAAAGGTCGAATTCGGCCATAACCCGTTTTCGATGCCGCAAGGCGGGCTGGAGGCGCTTAACAACGCATCAAGCGATGAAGAATTCCTCGCCATCAAAGCATACCAATATGATATCGTCTGCAACGGGTATGAACTTGGCTCAGGGGCTATCCGTAACCATCGGCCGGACATCATGTACAAGGCGTTTGAGATCGCCGGTTACGGCAAGGACGTTGTTGAGGACAAATTCGGCGGTATGTTGAACGCGTTTCGTTACGGCGCGCCGCCCCATGGCGGATGCGCACTTGGTCTTGAGCGAATCGTCATGTTGCTGGCTGACGAGGAGAACATCCGTGAAGTCACCATGTTCCCGATGAACCAGCAGGCGGAAGATCTGTTACTCGGTGCGCCGGCGACGCCATTCGATGAACAGCTGAAAGACGTGCATATTCGCGTTGTGCCGCCGATCATCGAAAAAAAATCCTGAGAAAATTGAGCTGAACGGGTTTCACTTTCAGCGAAAAATGCTAGGCGGGTCAGGCCTCAGGGGAGAGACAGAGGTTTCATTTAGTTCTGCGATTCCCTGGAGCGCCTGATGGTGAAAATTACAAGCAACTTTGATCATGGCAATATCCGTGTCATTGACACAAGCGACCCCTCTGACATTCAACTGGAGATCAAGCCGGACGGAAAGGCTGACTTTTTCCAGTGGTTTTACTTTCATGTTGACGACGCGGCCGACACTGCACTGACGATGCGGATATCAAACGCCGGCGGCGCGTCTTACATTGCCGGATGGAATGACTACCGCGCGGTTGCGTCATATGACGGTGAAGAGTGGTTTCGCGTGGATGCCGACTATGTCGACGGCGTACTGACAATCACACATACTCCGGAAAAGCCGCACATTCGTTACGCATATTTCGCGGCTTATCCTTACGAGCGCGTTGCACGTTTTGTCGATCAGATGAAAACTGAATCAGCGCTAACGCACCAGACATTGGGCGAAACGCTGGACGGCCGTCCGATCGGCTGTTTCAAGACGGGGGACGGCCCATTGCAAGTATGGGTCATTGCCAGACAACACCCCGGCGAAACCATGGGGTCATGGTGGATGGAAGGCTTTTTATCAGCAGTCGCAGGCGACTCAGACGCCGCTGTGAAACTGCGTAAGGCCGCGATTGTCCATATCATTCCTTGCATGAATCCTGACGGCGCAGCACGCGGTCACTTACGCACTAATGCCGCCGGAACCGATTTGAACCGCGCCTGGCGCAATGCGTCAATGGAACAAAGTCCGGAAGTCTATCTGGTCCGCAACGCCATGCGCAGTTCAGGCGTTGATTTTTTTCTCGATGTTCACGGGGACGAAGCTATTCCAAATAATTTCCTCGACAGCGCCATGGGCATTCCATCATGGAGCAACGCACATCAGGCGCGCTTCGAAAAATATTCTTCCTTACTTCTGGAAGCAAGCAACGATTTTCAGACCACGGACGGGTACCCGCCGGCGGCGCCCGGCAAGGCAAACCTCGATATCGCCAATAGTTATGTGGCTGAAACCTGGGGCTGCCTTTCCATGACGCTTGAAATGCCGTTCAAGGACGCAGAGGTGAATCCGAAGCCTGCTGAGGGCTGGTCGCCTCCGCGATGCCGGAACTTTGCACGCAAACATTTGGAAACCATGGCAAAAATCGTCGATACGCTCGGCTAAACGACGAGCGTTCTTTGTTCTTCACGTCCCATGGCGAGGAGTTTTGGGCTATCCTTCTGGAGCGCCGTAAAGTCATCTTTTGACGACAGGCCAAACCAGCGGTGACGGATCAGTTCCTGCGCGATTGGCGCCCCAAGGGTAGCGCCAGGGCCGGCGAGGATCAGAAGGTCCGGGCAAAATTCCTTGATCGCAACCTCAATGGATTTTGAAAAATCATAGGTCTCAACGATCTGTTGCCCCAGCGTGTAGTTATACAGCGCGTCGATATCGCTCGAACCAGATCGCCAAACGCCGCCCCGGCCATCGATCATCGGGATTCGCGGCGCCGTGAACATAGTGACCGGCAACGCGTCAAACGCGGCTTGAGAGACATGCGCGAGCAGCGGCGTATGAAAGGCTGCGTGCCTTGCCAACCGAAAGGGGTAACGGTTCTCCGCCGCCGGTAAGGCCGCTTCCATTGCCGCCATGCCTTGGTCGTCCCCGGCAAGAACGGCCATGCCGCCAAGCCGAATAGAGAGATATGCTTCTCCGGCGGTCTTGCCGTCGTGCAAAGCGTCGGAAATTGCTTTTTCGCGTTCTCTGGACGGGCGCCACTCTTCATCGACGAATGGATAGATGAGTTGGCCGCCGACGCCTTTTTCTTCCATCAAGGCGCCCATGGTGTCGACAAGGCGAATGGCATTCGCCTCGTTGACTGCGCTTGCCGCCGCCAAGGTCAGGTACCATCCAAGGGAATTACCGCAGACGGCGGCAATCTCATACGCATCAGAATTTATCGATGCAAAATCCGCGAGGGCGCAGGTGTATATCAGTGCAGATGCGTTAAGGCTGGATGCGTGCCGGCTCGCGAGATATTTTTCCGCATTGTCGAGTTCGGTTACCGGCGTTATTTCCTGATCCATGCGCCATCGATCGATCGCGGAGACAAAGTCATGCTTGTCGCCATGATGACGTGCAAGATATCCGAGTTCTTCCTTGCTATAGGTGCCTCTGCCCGGAAATATGACGACAGCGGATTTTCTCATTCCGCCGCCTTCCCGACAGCGACGCCTAAAAGGTTGAGAGCGGCCGATGTGATGTCGTCTTCACTGACAAGAACCGTATCCGCCGCAGGCCCGAGGGGTATAAACGTGTCCTCGCCAGCGACGCGTTTTAGATTGTAATTCAGTCCGTGATCGGCAAATTGAGCGATGATTTCCTCCGCCGGCCCGCCGGTCTTTCGGCATTCATCAACGATGAGAACATTACGGCGTGCGCCGATGGCGTCGATAACCTCATCAATGGGCAATGGTGAAAGCCAGCGTAAGTCGATAATGCGTGTTGCTATGCCAGTCGTTGAAAGCGTCTCGGACGCCCGGCGAGAAAAATAGGTCCCGTTCCCATAAGTAATGATCGCAAGGTCGCGGCCGTCTCCGATGATATTCGGCGTTCCCAAATTCGCCGTACCGGTGATCTCATCGAATATAGCTGTCATTGCGCCGTCCCCGGACAGAATATCCTTTGCGCCATAAAGCGCGATCGGCTCGACAAAAACGACCACGCGCCCTTCCTCGCGCGCAAGACGAAAGGACTCACGCAACATCTTTACTGCTTCCTCACCGCTTGACGGGCAGGCGAGAACGATGCCCGGAATATCGCGGAAAACGGCGAGGGAATTGTCGTTGTGGAAATGACCGCCGAACCCTTTCTGGTAAGCAAGCCCGGCGACACGCACCACCATTGGGTTCGTGTACTGACCATTTGAGAAAAATGAGAGCGAAGCTGCTTCGCCGCGCAACTGATCTTCCGCATTGTGTACATACGCCAGAAACTGGATTTCGGGCACAGGAATAAACCCGTTATGGGCAAGCCCCATGGCAAGACCGAGGATCGATTGTTCATCGAGCAACGTGTCGAACACCCGCGCGGGTCCGAATTTTTGCTGAAGCCGTGTCGTTGCACCGTAAACGCCGCCTTTCCGCGCAACATCTTCCCCGAAAACAACAATGTTTGCGTCTTTTCCCATCTCCTCGGCGAGGGTGAGGGATATCAGGCGCGATAAATGTTGCGGTTCGCGCCTGGCGCGAGAATCGCCCGGGGCGCTGGGAAGCGGTTTTGAAGATTTTCGTGCAGTTACCTTTTTGCGTGGCGTCAATGGCGCGATGACGTCTTTTGACGCCTCCAGCTTCGGGCGGGAGCAAGCTGTTTCCATGGCCCGGTGAACTTGCGCAGAAATATCTGAATAAAGCTGTTCAATGTCTGCTGTCGATACGCCTGCCTCTTCGATTACGCGCCGGGCAGAGTGTAACAGCGGGTCATCATTGGCTTCCGTTTCGATCTCTGCGCGTTCGCGATAGCCGCTTTCAATGTCCGATCCGGCATGCCCCATCAGGCGAACGGTGCGGACATGGAGGAAGACCGGCTTGCGCGTGATGCGGGCGCAATGTTCTGCATCTTTGGCTGCGCGCACAACGTCAACAATGTCGCGCCCATCGCAATAGATGTAGGTTAGCCCGGCGCGCGCGCCGAAATTGGCGGCCATCCACCCTTCCGGCGTTTTTACCGAAATGCCGATGCCGTTATCCTCACAGGCAAAGATGATCGGTAATGGCAGGCCGCGATAGGATGTCAGCGCGGCGGCGTTAATCGCGCCTTGCGCCGTTGAATGATTGGATGAGGCGTCGCCGAAACTGCAATAAATCACGCCGTCATTCCGCAACGGCGTGTCATTTTTCTTTTGCGTGCGGGCAAGCGCAATTGAAAATGCTGCGCCCATTGCTTTTGGCAAGTGGGATGCAATCGTGCTGGTTTGCGGCGGGATGAAAAGCGACTTTGATCCTAAAACCTTGTGACGGCCGCCGGAGATCGGGTCTTCGGACGATGCGACAAACGATAACGCCATATTCCAGATTGGCGTTTCGCCGGGAACCTTGCGCGCGCGCTCGATGTAGAATGCGCCGCTGCGATAATGGAGAAACGCCATATCGTTGGCGCGAAGGACGTGGGCGATGGCGGCGTTGCCTTCGTGGCCGGAGCTCCCGATTGAGTAAAACCCGCGCCGTTCAGCGCCAAGGCGCCGGGCTTCAAGGTCCAGGGCCCGGCTTGTCAGTTGACTTTCGAACAATCCGAGCAGGTGCGCCCGCGAGAGCCTTGCATCGTCCAGGCGTGCACCGGTCAGGGCAGCGGGAACGCGGCCTGCTTTCAGCCGTTCCAGAAATCCGTCTTGCGCCGCGCCAATCGCACCGGCCATTGTTGTAATCCCGTATTGCTTGTTTAGGTTATGCGGGTTCGCGCGACTCCATAGCATCCGCGTCGACTTTTCCAAGTAGGGATGTTTCAATTTGTCTAAATCACCGCCTCTACCGAAATTCGGATCTCCTCTGCCGGCGGCGCAGCCGAGCGATGAAGCAATCGACCTGCTTTGGCGACGGCGCTCTACACCTGCAGATTTTCTGAACGGGCCGGGGCCGGATGGCGATACACTTGGGGCGATATTGACTATTGCGGCCCGCGCGCCGGATCATCGCCGCGTCGTTCCGTTTCGGTTCGTGCTGTTTGAGGGCGAAGCAAGGGGACAATTCGGCGATATTCTTGCCGCCGAATTTGAGAAGGACAATCCAGATGCAAGCGCCTCACGTGTAGAATGCGAACGCAGCCGTTTCCTTCGCGCACCGATTGTGGTTGCAGTTATTTCAAGCCCCAATTCCGAGCATAAAACCCCTGTCTGGGAACAATCGCTGACTGCCGGCGCAGTGTGTCAAAATATGTTGATCGCGGCGAGCGCATTTGGTTTTGCCGCGCAGTGGATCAGCGAATGGTATGCCTATCATGAGGGCGTATTGGCGCAACTGGGGCTGACGCCGGAGGAAAAAATCGCCGGGTATATTTATATCGGAGCCGCGAAGGAAGATCCGAAAGAGCGTGCGCGCCCCGAGCTGGACAATATTGTCACGCGATACCCTTAAGCAGCGCGGCCTCGATCTTTTTGCGCTTCCTCATCGAACAGCTCCGCCAACTGGTCGATAATCGCCCCGCCGAGTTGATCGACATCAACGATCGTCAAGGCATGGCGGTAATATCGCGTAACGTCGTGACCAATACCGATGGCGAGCAGTTCTACCGGCGACCGGTTTTCGATATAGCCAATGACTTCGCGCAAATGCCGCTCAAGATATGCGCCGCCATTGGCTGACGAGGTCGTATCGTCTACCGGCGCGCCGTCAGAGATTACCATCATGATGCGCCGCGCCTCAGGACGGCCGAGCAACCGATTATGCGCCCATAACAGCGCTTCGCCGTCGATATTCTCTTTCAGCAAGCCTTCTTTCATCATCAGCCCAAGCGATGATCGCGCCCGTCGCCAGGGGGCGTCAGCGGACTTGTAAATGACATGACGCAAATCGTTTAAACGTCCGGGCTTTGCCGGGCGACCATCCTGCACCCATTTTTCCCTCGATTGCCCGCCTTTCCAGGCGCGCGTGGTGAACCCGAGAATTTCGACCTTGACGCCGCAACGCTCAAGCGTGCGTGCAAGGATGTCTGCGCAAATCGCTGCAATCGTTATCGGACGACCACGCATTGAGCCGGAATTATCGATCAGGAGCGTGACGACCGTATCGCGAAAGTCCTGATCCTTTTCCATCTTATATGAGAGCGGCTGCATCGGATCGACGACGACCCGGGCCAGACGGGCGGCGTCAAGCACGCCCTCGTCCAGATCAAACGCCCAACTGCGGTTCTGTTGCGCCAGCAATTTACGTTGCAGCTTGTTGGCAAGGCGGGCGACAACAGCGTGCAGGTTTTCAAGCTGCCGGTCGAGCGACCGACGCAGCCTTAGCAGCTCCTCGGCATCGCAAAGCTCGACCGCGTCGGCAATTTCGTCGAATTCGGTTGTATAGGGCTTGTACGCGTCGCCGGTATCGCCCTCAAAGCGATTGCGAAGGCTTGAGATCTTCGCATTCTCCGTAGCGCCGTCATCTTCCTCAAGCGACTGCTCTATGTCCTGATCGGAGATATCCGCGTCGCCCTCCGCGGTGTCGCCTTCGCCGGCATCTTCTGGAAATTGCGATTCATCCTCGCCGTCGTCCTCGTCTTGGTTGCTGTCGTCGTTTTCCTCGGAGTCGTCTTCCTGATCGTTTTGATCGTCCTCGGCACGGTCGCCGCGATCTTCGTCATCAAGTTCAAGTTCGCGGATAAAGTCGCGAGCGAGAACAGCGAAGCCCTCCTGATCGTTCAGATCAGCGGCCGCCGCCATGGCGTCCAGAGACGCGCCGGCGCGTTCCTCCAGCGTTTCACGCCATGTTTCCATAATTCCCGCCGCGGACGCCGGGGCAGATCGACCGGTAAGGCGTTCGCGCAGGAGGAGGGCGGCGACGTCAGCGACGGGGGCAGCATCCTTGGAACTTAACCGGTCATATCCTTTGTCCGAGATCACCCTTTCCAGTGACGCCGCGAGATTGTCCCCGACGCCTTTCAAGGCGCGGGCCCCTATAGCCTCGCAGCGGGCGTTTTCGAGAGCGGCGAATACGGCGCGGGCCTCAGCGCCCAGCGGGGCCAATCGCTCATGGGCCGCCGTGTCGTGGTGGGCGAGACGAAGGGCCGCGGCATCGCCTTCGCCGCGGGCAATCGCCGCCGATTCCCGGTCGAGAGAGCGTGCGGGAAGAGGGATACGTGCTGTATGGCCCGAAACGGCGGCGTGCTCGCCTCCATACGCGACCTCGGCGTCATGGCGAGCGGAAAGGGCGCGCGTGGTATGCAGCAGCGCACGCTTGAAATCTTCCCTGATTTTCTCTTTTGGCGTCATGACAAGGATAATAGGAGGTCAAGAACATCACGCAAAGCGTCGTCGGCGCCGCACAATGGGATATGTTCCCCGGATTCTGGCTGATCTGGCGTCGCGGAGCCCGTTGAAAAACAACCGCTCATGTCCAGATTGTCGCGTTTCGGGTTAGTTATGATGAGAATCCATCAAATTTACCAAGGCCGCAAACGCGATATTAATTCCTAAAATTGAAACTACCGGCGCATCTTCAGGGGGAGAGCGTCGTGCGCTTGGAAATTTTACGCCGTTTTGGCTCGTGCCAAAATGGCAATATCGCCATGATGTTTGGGCTGTTGCTGTTTCTTATGCTGGCGGCGGCGGGCATTGCGCTCGACTTTCAGCGCGCCGTCACCATCCAGTCGAATATGCAGGAAGCAGCGGACGCGGCGCTGATCGCGGCTGTGAAATACAACCAGCTGCACAAAGATGCGACTGACGACCAAATACGCACCCGCGCGCGCGCCATATTCGAATCCAATATGCGCAACCGCTCAAGTTACGCATACTCGAATTTCGATCTCACCTTTGATGCGGACACGGAGCAGTATAATCTGACCTTTGACGCGGACATTAGCACAACGTTGCTGCACGCTGTTAACTTTGCAAAATTCGACCCAAGGATCGTATCAAAAGCAAAACTCGGAAATCCGCCTTATCTCGAAATCGTCATGGTGCTCGACAATACGGGTTCGATGGATGACTTTGGCAAAATCGACGACCTAAAGGCAGCCGCTGATAATCTTGTAGACACACTTTTTATTAATCCAAGCGCGGATGTAAAAATTGGTCTTGTTCCCTTCGCTCAATATGTCAGTGTCGGAACGGACAAGGAAGGCGCATCCTGGCTTGATGGATCATCGTCTGGCGCCTCCTTTACCGGCTGTGTCGGATCGCGGAATTACCCGGCCAATACAACCGACGCCGGCTACGGCGTGAACCCGGTTCCGGAGGTTTCCGGCGAGCCTTGTCCAAATGAAATTCTGGCGATGTCAAGCAATCCGACAACTATAAAAGACGCGATTGACGACATGGGTGCAAATGGCTGGACATATATTCCGGCCGGTCTTTCCTGGGGATGGCGCGTCATTAGCGCCGAGGCTCCTTATACAGACGGTGTTTCGAAGAGTGAGCTCAAGACCAGGAACGGCATCAAATCGATCATTTTGATGACTGATGGCGAGAACACGAAATCACCGGATTACCCAACGCACAATGACGTGGATATTGCTGAAGCCAACAAAATTACCGAAGATCTGTGCGATGCGATCAAAGGTGAGAATATTATCGTTTATACGATTGCTTTCGCGGTTACCGATCTGACGATCAAGGCCCTGCTTGAGGACTGCGGGTCGACGCCCAGCCATTATTTTGAACCCGATACCGCCAGCGAATTGAACGCGGCTTTTGAATCGATTG
>CAMYNO010000289.1 GCA_947259815.1 uncultured Parvularculaceae bacterium | reverse complement strand
CCGATCACTAGCCTTGCAATTTCCTCGGTCACCTCATGGGCGTCTTCCAGCGAGCAATAAAGAAGTATCCGGTTACAGACGGTATTGATGCGGCGCGGGCGCCCGCCGGTCTCTTCGTGAACGGCGTTGAATGCTTCAACCGTGAACAACGGATCCTGTTTCCAGCCGGCAATCGCCAGGCGGTGCAGGATGTATTCTTTCGTTTCTTCAACAGTCAGGTTTTCAAGATGGTAAGAGGCGATCACGCGCTGGCGAAGTTGCTCAAGGCGCTGTGTCTGGAGCAGGTCGCGAAATTCCGGCTGGCCGACCAGAAACACCTGAAACAACGGGGTGCCGTCATAGTCGATATTGGAGAGCATGCGCAGCTCTTCCAGCGTTTCAAACGGCAGGTTCTGCGCCTCGTCCATGATCAGCAACACGCGCCGGCCGCGATTGAGCTGATCGAAGAGGTAATCCTCGAACGCTTCGAGTTTACCCGTACGCCCCTCGCCTTCCGGTTCGATCCGGAACGCGGAAAGAATGTGATCGAGCAATTCTTCCGGCGCGATGTTGGACGTCAGAAGCTGCGCGGCAATCACATTGGTTGACGTCAATTGATCGAGCAACTGGCTGATCACCATCGTCTTGCCCGACCCGATCGGACCGGTGATGACAATAAAGCCTTCCGCCTGTTTCAGGCCGTAATGCAGGTACGCCATCGCCTTGTTGTGGCTGCGGCTGCCGAAGAAGAACTTCGGGTCCGGGTTCAGCTTGAACGGCGCCCCGGAAAGGCTGAAATGCTCTTCATACATCGTCTAGAAATCCACCCTCAAGCCGGCAAAGCCTATGTTTTCGCTGTATTCCAGTGACGGCGTCTCGGACCAGCGCTCCGTATGGGAATATTCAGCAAATAGCGACACATTATCGAAGAAGCGGTAGTCGGCGCCGACGGTGCCCGACAAAGTGTTCGTGACACCGCTTGAGGCGACGAAAGCGGCGCATTCAACGACCGGATCGAAAGCCGGAGCAAAGGCATCGAGACCAAATATCGTCGGATTGGCCTCGCATGTGGCCTGATCGACGCTTGAATCGGCGTGACGGAAATTGAACCCGCCATACGCGGTGAGCCGGCGCGTTACTTCCCGCGTGATGTTGCCGTTAAAGGTCGCCGCTTCAATATCGCGGAACCCGAAATTGCTGTCAGAATAAAAACCGCCTAGCGTAACTTTCGTGCGGCCATAATCGCCGGAAAGGGTTACTTGCGCGGAATCGACAATGCCGACCCCAACGGTTTGCGCATTGACGCCGGAAAGCAGCGACGAATACCGCGTCGCCTGATTAACAAGCCCGCGCGGCGACAACTCCTCGCCATCGCGCAGGGCTTGCGCAAAGCGCAACGTCTCAAACTGTGACTGGCGGAAGCGAACATCGAGCGATCGCGCCCGCGTTGTGAACGACCGGTTCGCCGCCGCGGAAAGGCGCAGGCGCGGCGTTATCTGGTGCGCAATCGCCGCGTCGATGAATTCATCGTCAAAGCGCCGGCCATATTCAATCCGCGTCACCGTATTGCGGTTAGGCCGGGCCGTGAAACCAGCGCGCCAGAAGACGCCGGAAAGCTCCTCGTCGTCGAAGACGAGCGATGCCGCATCGTCGGTCTCCACATCGTCATAACCGACAGCGCCGCTGATGGAGAATTTTCGCGACAGCGCGAATTCGGCCGCCGTTTCAACCGCCCCGTGGGTGTAACCAAAGCGCGGCAGGACGCCGGAGCCGCTTTCCGTCGTGTCATCGCCATAGGCGGAAACGGTGAAGCGCAGTTTGTCGAACTTGGCGCCGCTGTCATATTGCGCGACGACCTCATGGGTGCGGGAGTCATTTAAAAAATCGGGATCGATGGCGCCGAAAACACTGTCTGAATCGTCGATAAAAACCTGAGACCAGCGATAACGTAGCGTCACTGACGCATTGTCGCGCAGGCGCCGATAAAAATACGGGCTGGCGGAATAGGAATGAACATTCGCCTGTTGCGAGCGCGCCGAGTTGATGTTGCTGCCAAAGCGCGCATTGTCGCCGACGAGCTGGCGCGATGTCTGGCCCGCAATATCGAAATACAACAGGTTCTCGGCAAGGGTCGCGGTGCCCAGTCCGCCGACATTCTGGCTGACATTGAAGTCTTCATTGTTGATCAGATAGGAAAGATCCACATCGCCAATGACGATCCCGGTGAAGCGGTTGGTGCTGGTGATCGCGCCGCCGGAAAAGACGGTCGAGGCGATGAACTCGTCCTCTTCAAACCCGTCGGGCGCAAGCCTTAAATTATCTGTGTACCCCATGCGTCCGGCGACGCTGGCGGCGTAACCGAAATAATCCGTCTGCAAGCGCAGCGGCGGACTTGTCGTCAGCGATTGTGCAATCGCGACTTTCCCGAGCGCGGCAATGCCGGCGCCGGCGAGCAGCGCAGCGGCGATACGGCTGCGCGTCATGTTTTTAGGAACGTTCATTTGCCTTTTCCCCTTGGGCGGGCGCATCGGACTTTTCCGACTCACCGCGTCCGTAATAGTCGTAAGAGCTGTAACTGGAGCCCGTCGCGCCGATGAGGCAGCGATTAAGCACCAGGCTGACATTCGGATTTACGTCGAGCAGTTCGTCGAGAGCGGCGGCGACCGCCGGCTCCGGCGTCTCATTCGCCTCAACGACAAAAACCACCTCGTCCACATATTTCGCAAGGACCACCGCGTCGGTCATGGCGAGCGCCGGCGGCGCATCGACAATGACCAGCCCTTCGTTTTTCGTCGCCGATATCTCGGTCAGCAATTGCCGACAGGCCTCGCCCGCAAACAACTCCGCTGACCGATCAATTGACCGGCCTTCGCCGAGAACGGTGAGCGGTCCTTCCTTCGCGGTGCGTGCAACACTTGTCCATTGCGTGCCGTCGATCAGGCAATCGGTCAGGCCGGCGCCGGATTTCATGTCGAAACGGGCGCGCACTTTCGGGCGCGGCACATCCGCATCGATCAACACCGTTTCCACCCGGTCTTCCAGGGCAAGGCTGAGGGCCAGATTGACGGCGCAGAAGGTCTTGCCTTCGCCCGCCTGTGTCGAGGTCACCAACACCACGTTTCTCTGCCGTCCGGGCATGCGATAGGCCTGGCGATCGCCCGAGGCGCGCAAAAACCCGAGCCGACGCAACAGGCGACGCTTGACCGCGCGCAGCTCCATCGCCAGAGGGCTGGCAAGCTGGTTGGGATTGAAATGCCCAAGCGCGTCGAGCCGTTCAAAATCAATCTCGAAAGGTTGCGAGGTGACAACCAGCGCATTGTCGCGCATTGGCTTGCTTTGCTTTTTTTCTTTTTTCCGTTTCTTGCGGGCAAGCGCGTCGAGCGGGCTTGCGGCTTTTTCAACAACGCTCATGACGGCGCCTCGCTGTTTTCGAACGGCGCATGCGCTTCTTCCTGCAAGTCGGCAGGGAGCCGCACGACCGAGAGGTAATTGTAAACCAGACCCATCGCCAACAGCGCCGCGCCGGCGCAAGCCAGACGAATAACGTCGCGGCGGCGCGATGTGCGCACATCCTGCGACATCGCTTCGGTAAAGGCGCCAAGAACCGGCAGGCCGAACGCTTTTTCAAGTTCTTCGGACTGCGTGTAGGTTCGGTCAATCAGATTGACGAGGACGCCAAAGGCAACGCCGACAATAATCGCGCCGAAAATCGCCGTATAGATCAGCAATTGCCGCGGCGGCGCAGACGGCTTTAAGGCGCGCTCGGGACGTTCGAACACCTGATAGTCGACACCGCGTCCGGCGGTTCCGAGATTTTCCGTAAGCTGAAGACGGTCGCGGCGCGAGAGCAGATCCTCGTACGTATTCTTGGTCGTGTCATACTGCCGCTCGATCTGCTGCAACTCGGCGATCACGGCCGGCGCCTGACCGGCAGCGATATCGAGTGCGTTGAGATCCTCGCGCAGCGTAACCTCGCGCGCTTCAAGCGCAGCCAGAGAATTACGCGCAACCTTCAGTTCCGATTGCAGGCGAATAAATTCCGGGTTGGCCGAAAGGCCGCCATCGGCGCGCTCAAGTTCCGTGATACGCGCTGTCACGCCGCGAATATCGGGATGCGATTCTTCATAGCGCGAGCGCAAATCCGCCAGTTCAACGCGCAGACGTTCAAGCTCGCCGCCTGATGCGCCGCGCGGCGTCGCCGAGCGCAGGTTTTCAAGCGTCAGGATGCGCCCGCGAGTCTGGCCGATTTCTTCCGCGATCCGCGTTAGTTCGCTTTCCTTTTGCGAGCGCCGGCGGTCAACACCCTCAGCCGCCGCCAGTTCAATCGCATGATCGCGGCGAAACTCGGCAACCTTCAATTCATTCGCGCTCAAGCGTTCTTCAAATTCTTCGATCTGCAAGTCCAGCCGACGGCGCGCCGCACTGCTTTCGGAAAGGCTGGCGCCGATATCCTGTTCAATCAGCAGGTTGAGAACCGCATCCGTCACCGCTCTGGCGACTTCCGGGTCGCCATGGGCATAGGAGATAACGAAATACATATCGCGCGGGCTTTCGATCTTGATGCCGCTTTCAAGCCCGTTGACGAGACCTTGCAACGCCGCGCGCCGCTCTATCTCGCTCGATGCTTCGATCCTCCGGTCGAGCCCGGCGCGATAGAGAATTTCTTCAAGGTTCGGCCGCGCCAGCAATTGCAGGCGCATGACGTCAACGCGGTCGGTGTAATCAGGACTGGCGACAACATCGCGCAAGACCGGCTGTAAAACGGTTTCGGTCTGAACATAGACCTGCGCTCGCGACTCATACCGGTCCGGTAACAACCAGACGCCGAACCAGCCAACAAGCGCGGCGCCCCAGACGGCGGCGACCACCATCCAGCGGCGGCGCCACAATCCGTTCAGATGCCGGATCAGCGGCGCCGGAAGGTCTTCCATTCTGAAAAAATTACGCAACATGTAAATACGGTCCGTCCGTCGTCAAATTAAAATGCGCTTTCGGGGATGAGGATGACATCGCCCGGCAGCATCGGCACATTCGCCGCAATCTTGCCTTTGCGTAGAAGATCATCGAGGCGGACGCGGTAAGACTTTTTCTCCGCGCCCTTGCCGCGGATCAGCACAGCCTTGTTGCCCGCGGCAAATTCGGTGAGGCCGCCAACGGCGACCATGACGTCAAGCGCGGTCATGCCGGCCTGGTAAGGCAGGGCAACCGGCTGTTGCGCTTCACCGAGAACGCGCACCTGCTGATCGAATGTCGAAGAGAAATTCGACACAATGACTGTGACCTCCGGGCTCTTTACGAACTCACGAAGCGATTCTTCGAGGTCGGATGACAATGTCGACGGCGTTTTGCCCGCAGCGACCATATCTTCCACCAGCGGGGTCGAGATACGACCGTCAGGACGCACCGTTACGTTGGTGGAGAGTTCCGGCGCGCGCCAGACAAAAATCTCAAGTTGATCGAGCGGGCCAATCAGATAGTCGGGCGAGGCTTCAGCCGCCGTTGACGCCGATGTCGGCGCCGCCTCCAGCTTCCCGCCGCCGGTCGAACACGCCGCGCAGATTGTGAGCGCCCCGAGGGCCAAAACACTACGGTAGAAAACGCCGAACTTCATCATGGTTAATTTCCTGTCCTGTCCAAATTTGCGCCATTACCGGTCAAATGACGTGCAACCGCGCGCATTCGCATTTGTGTGGTCGCAATTTCTTTGCCACGCCGGATCACCGATCTCATCAACGGCGATCATACTTTGGCAAGCCTAACGATTTGGTGCATTTTTCCATTTTGCGGGTAATCATTACCCGCACGCACAGGCGTTTCTTGCTGAATGGTTAAGACGCCTGCGATGTGGCCAGCCCGCTAGCGGCTGCCGAGACCGAACAGCGCCACGCGAACCGTTAACAAAACAATCGCGAGATCCATGAACGGATTATAACGCGCAATATAAAAGAGATCATATTTCAGTTTCTCGCGCGCGCCGGCGACCGAGGCCGCGTATTCATATTTCACCTGCGCCCAGCCTGTTATACCCGGCTGTACGAGATGGCGGTTATTGTAATGGGGAATTTCGCGCTCAAGCATTTCAGCGAATTCCGGACGCTCCGGACGCGGCCCGACAAAGCTCATTTCCCCGCGCAGGACGTTGATGGTCTGCGGAATTTCATCAATACGCATGTGACGAATGAAATAGCCGACGCGGGTGATGCGTTCGTCGCCAATGGATGCGTATTGCGGCCCGTCAGCCTCCGCGTCATTTACCATTGAGCGGAACTTCAGCACCTCGAACACCTTGCCGCCGCGACCAACGCGTTGTTGCCGATAGATGATCGGGCCCGCGCTTTCCAGCCGGATGGCGATCGCTGTCACGACGAGAAGCGGCGCCAGAAAAACCAGCAGCGTCACGCTAAAGACTATGTCGAGAACCCGCTTGACCAAGGCGCCGGCGGCGCTGTTCACACTGTCCGCGCTCCGTTCAAGCGTCATCATATCGAGATTTTCAAGGTTAACGCGTTCGTGGTCGCGAGAGCGTATCGGCCGGCCCGTGCGGACTGTTCCGGCGCTCTCGCCCTGCCGGGCGTCACGGATGCGCCGGGCGCCTACGGCTTCCTGCAAGGCGGCGCGCACTAAAATCGCGCCAGCTACCGCCAGAAAAGTTACCGATGCTGTCGCCAGATATTGCAACATGAATTCCCGATCTTCCGCCTTCGCATGAGTGACGAACTCAAAACCTGTCCCAAAACCGGCCAGCGCCGGCGCTAAGACTCGCAGGGAGATCGGAAAGCACGAAATGTGCCTAACAGAATATTAACAATCCAGATTGTCAGGAGACTGAGCGATGTGCGCTCAAAGCGTAAAGAGTGAAAGAATTACGCCCCAGAGAAATGCGGACGAGGCAATCCAGAAGCACCAGCAAACCGGCGCCGGTAATCTTTCGGGCGAACGGGGCAAAGCCGTTGGCGCAGAATAGTCACGTTGGATTGCAGCAGAAGGCATGAGTCATCGCTACGCAAGGTGTGTCAACAATCGGTTAAAGCGTACGCCGTCCGGCGCGCATCTTATCGTTAAGGACTTTGTTCAATACTGCCGGCGCCAGACAAACCAACACAAAAACTAACACGCAAGCCATGCGCATTCTGCTCTTTTCAACGTTGTTTCCAAACGCGGCGACGCCCACCCATGGCGTTTTTGTCGAAAACCGGCTGCGCGCCTATCTGGACAAGTACGACGCCGATATTCGCGTTGTCGCACCGGTTCCGTGGTTTCCATTTCGACAGAACCTGTTCGACCATTACGCAAAATTTGCGCGGGCGCCGCGCGAAGAGGTGCGAAACGGCGTTACCGTTTATCATCCGCGCTATGCGCTGGCGCCAAAAGTCGGCATGAACGAGGCGCCCGGTGCGCTCGCCCGCTGCCTGCGGCGGTCTCTCGCTGAATTGCGCGATGAAAACTGGACGCCTGATCTCATCGACGCGCATTATCTGTTCCCGGATGGCGTCGCCGCCGCCACGGTCGCTCGCGAGCTGGAGATTCCTCTCGTCATGACCGCGCGCGGGACCGACGTTAACCTCATTCCCGATTTCGATGAGCCGCGGGCGCGCATACTCGATGCGGTGACAAAAGCCGATGCGGTCATCACCGTCGCCGACGCGTTGAAAAACCGCCTCACCGAACTTGGCGCGCCGGAGGGGAAAATCACGACCCTGCGCAACGGCGTCGATCTCAATATGTTCCGGCCACTACGGCGCGGGCGTATCCGTGAGGCGATGGATATTAAAGGCCCCGTTCTTGCGAGCGTCGGCCATCTGATTGAACGCAAGGGCCATGACCTTGTCATTGATGCGCTTACGGAGATTCCGGACGCAACATTGTTGATTGTTGGCGACGGTGAAGAACACAGCGCCCTGAAGCGTCAGGCGAAAAACCACGGGCTTGCCGACCGCGTCAGATTTTGCGGCCGCGTGCCGCATGAGGATATGATCGGGGTCTATAACGCCGCTGATATTCTTGTTCTCGGTTCGTCACGGGAAGGCTGGCCGAATGTTCTTCTCGAAGCGATGGCCTGCGGCACGCCCTGCGTCGCGACCAATGTCTGGGGCAATGCCGAGGTAATCTCCTCCGCCAATGCGGGCTTACTGGTCGAAGAAAGAAGCGCCAAGGCGATCGCGGCGGCGGCAAAGAAACTCCTCGCCTCGCCGCCGGAGCGCAAAGATGTGCGCGCGCACGCCCAGGCGCACTCATGGGAAGCAACGGCAGACGGCATGCACGCTGTTTTCTGCGAGCTTGCGGAAAAATCAGCACGCAAATCGAGTGTTTCCACCGCACCGATTGCGTTCGCCGAAAACACCCGGCCAAAATTGCTTGTCACCGTCGATACCGAAGAAGTCTTTGACTGGAGCGATTTTACCACCGGGTGCTATTCACTGGCCGCGCCTGACGATGTCGACGTCTTCCAGTCCATGTGCGAACGCGCCGGCGCAACACCGCTCTACTTCCTCACCTATCCGCTCCTGAATACGCCCAATGTCGCCTGCTATTATTGGGCGAAGGCAAATCGCGGGCGCGCCCATAGCGGCCTGCATATGCATCCATGGGTGACGCCGCCGGCGGACCCCTATACCGGCGAATATTATTCCTACCAGATGAATTTCCCCGCCGATCTCCATCGGCAAAAACTGACGGCTCTCGCCAAAGCCTACAAAGCCGCCTTCGGCCGCCCGGCCGTCGCCCACCGCGCCGGCCGCTATGGCGTGACGCAGGACTGTTATCCGCTGCTTTCCGAGATCGGTATTGAATATGATTTCAGCCCGAGCGCGGGATTTGATTTTTCCCGTAGCGGCGGCGGCGACTTCACCGGATATTCCAATTTCCCGTTCAATGCGATGACGCCAAATGGCGATGTCGCCGTAACGCCCGTTTGCGGCGCCCGAGCCATCCGTCATACGCAAGCCTTCTTGTCGCAGGAAAAATCAGCGCCCGGTTTCGCCACCCCCTATGCGCGGCGCTACAGCGAGCCGGCGCGACTGACGCCTGAAGGAACAGGCCTTGATACGTTGATGGCGCTCACCAACAGGCTGATTGCCGACAAAACGCCGGTGCTGACATTTACGCTTCATTCAACAAGCTTAACCAAAGGCGCCAATCCTTACGCAGCGGACGCGGCGGGGGTTGATCGACTGCTTACCGTTACGCGCGATTATTTTTCCTGGTTCCAAAATCGCGTCGGCGGTGAGTTCATTTCCCTCGACGATCTTTCAAAACACTATATCGAACCGCTGAAGCGCGTCGCTTAACGTCGCCTTAAGCATGCACCCGGTAATTTTTGCCGGGCCAGCAGCAAAAGGCATTTCATTATGGCGCCGGACGATTATTTTCGTGTCGTTTTTGGACTCCTCGTCGTTATCGGACTGATCGGCGTCGCCGCGGTCATCGCGCGTAAGGCCGGCGTTGCATCAATGCCGAACATGGGCGTGAAGAGACGCCGCCTCGCGGTTTCTGAATCATTGTCTATCGACGCACGCAGGCGTTTGCTGATCGTGCGGTGCGACGGCCGTGAACATCTCGTCCTTCTGGGCGCGCAGTCGGAGACCGTCATCGACCGCGAACTCGACGCCGAGATCGCAGAGGTTGAAGAGACGCCGCCTCACCGCAACCCGTTTGCAGAACTGCGCAGCGCGCTCAGCAATGTGCGGGAGCGCAAGCAGGACGCGGCGTGAAACGCCTTTTCCATATTTTCCTCGGCGCCTTTATTGCGACCCTGATCCTCACCGGCGACGGCGCGGCGCAGTCGATCATCCTCGACATGGGCGGCGAAGAAGGCGGTCTTTCCGGGCGTATCATTCAGCTTGTCATTCTGACGACCGTGCTTTCTCTGGCGCCGTCGATCCTGATCATGATGACGAGTTTCATTCGTATCGTGATCGTATTATCGCTGCTGCGAACGGCGATCGGCATTCAGCAAAGTCCGCCGAACCCGGTTATTATTTCGCTCGCGCTTTTTCTGACCGCCTTCATCATGACGCCGGCGTTATAAGCCTCGCCGAATGTCGGCGCCATGATGAAGGCGGT
>CAMYNO010000288.1 GCA_947259815.1 uncultured Parvularculaceae bacterium | reverse complement strand
CTGGCGCATAACCGACGCGCAGGGCGTTACCGATGTGGTCAATGGCGACGGGGTCGTGGGCGAGCAGCCCGTGCTGCGCCCCGGCGAAGGATTTGAATACACCTCCGGCGCGCCGCTCGCGACGCCGTCCGGGCTGATTGTCGGCCGTTACGGCATGTCCACGATCGCGGGAGAGGCCTTTGAGGTCGAAATCCCGGCCTTCTCTCTCGACAGCCCCTATGAATTGCGACAAATCCACTAAAGTCTGATCGCAACGCCTAAAAAAGGCGCGCCTCCCTATGCTCGCATTGCGTCCGGTTCTGCTCGTCACAGGCGCGCTTGTCGCCGTCCTTGGCCTGTTGATGTTACTGCCGATGGCTGTGGATCTTTTGTCCACGGACGAAACCCATCGCGCGGACTGGTCCGCTTTCGCTCTCGGTTCCATCATCGCTGTGTTTATTGGCGGCGGCGCCGCGGCGGCGACATGGGGACCGATTGACCGCATCACCGTGCGCGAGGGTTTTCTCCTGACCGCAGCAAGCTGGCTTTCCCTCGTAATTTTCGGCGCCATACCGCTGGCGCTGGGCGGACTCGATATCGACTACACGGATGCTTTTTTTGAGGCCATGTCGGGACTGACGACCACCGGCTCAACTATTGTCACGGACCTCGATCATGCGCCGCCGGGCGCCTTGTTATGGCGCTCCATGCTGCAATGGCTAGGCGGCGTCGGCATCGTCATCATGGCCTTTGCGGTCATGCCGGCCCTCAAGGTCGGCGGTATGCAGATTTTTAAAAGCGAGGCCTGGGACACCAGCGAAAAATACATCGCCAACGCGGCGCAATATTCGCTGATGCTGACGCAGATCTATGTGTTTTTCACCGCTCTTTGTTTCCTTGCCCTTTGGGGTTTCGGCATGCCGGCCTGGGACGCCGTCAATCATGCGATGACGACGGTGGCGACCGGCGGCTACTCAACCCGCGACGCCTCGCTCGGCGCGTTCCTGACAATGGGGCGCGCGCCGCTTGACCTCATCGTCACGATCTTCATGATCGTGGGCAGTCTGCCATTCGGAATCCTGCTCGTCGGATTCATGCGAAATGAATGGTCGCGCCTCTTCACCGACAGCCAGATCCGTTTTTTCCTCGGCGTCGTCGTCGTACTGACCGTCATCATGATGTTCCGTGTCCTGACGCTCTTTGACGGCATGGACGGGTTCACCGCGTTCCGCCTTGCCGTCTTCAATGTCGTCTCTGTGCTGACCGGCACGGGATACGCAACCACGGACTATAATGCCTGGGGGCCTTTCGCCGTCGGGTTTTTCTTCTGCATCATGTTTATCGGCGGCTGCGCCGGATCGACATCCTGCGGCATGAAAATTTTCCGCTTCCAGGTCGCGCTTTCCGCATTGCGGGTCTATTCGCGACGCCTTGCCCATCCCAACGGCGTCTTCGTAGCGCGCTATAATGGACGCGCCCTGACGGACGACGTGTTTGTGTCGGTCCTGAGTTTTTTCTTCGTCTATTTTGCAACATTCGCGACCATTGCCGTCCTGTTATCCGGCCTTGGCCTCGATACGATAACGGCGCTTTCCGCCGCCGGGTCCGCGATCGCCAATGTCGGGCCGGGGCTTGGCGATATTGTCGGGCCGGGCGGCAACTACGCATCGCTGCCGGACGCGGCAAAGTTGCTGCTTTCCGCCGGCATGCTGCTTGGCCGGCTGGAACTCTTTACGATCCTGGTAATTTTGACGCCAACCTTCTGGCGCGGTTGATATATTTCGCTGTCGGCGTTTCTTCTTCCTCACGCGGCGTAATTTTAAGCGCTGCGATTTCAGCCAGATTGTCCAAAGATTCGCGGAATGTCGCGCGATATTTTCGCGGGGTCGTCTCAACCACCAGTTCTTTCAGCGCCTTGTAGGCTTCGGCCGAAACGGCCCGCACTTCCGCGGTGCGCACGGCATGGATAAAGACTTCCTCCGCCAGCCGTTCAAGCGCTTCCACATAGCGCAGGAACGCTGCGTTTATTTTGGGCGCGCCCACGGCGTCGGCGTAATCCTCCCGGATCCCTTCAGCATACTGAATGGCGGCGCGCACCGTTTCGCGCCGCTCAAGCTTGCGCCGGTCGCTGTCGACCTGCCCGCCTGCTTCACGCACGCTCAACAACATCTCATAGTGGCTTTTGATCCATCTGTTCGCCGCGCGCACGCGGTGATCGGCGCGGCGTTTGTTCTCTCGCCGGCTGTCCAGCAGATGCGCGGCGTAAACGCTGATGAAAGCGCCAAAGAAAATGCCGTAGGTTTCCGCAATCAGATTCGCAAGGAAACCGGGCTTAAGCCCCGTCGCGCTCGCCGCGTCGAAAATAACGGTTTTAATTTCTTCCCACATAGCCGCCCCCCGACGCGCCGCTTCCGGCCCTAAAGCCTCGCCGCATTGAATGTGTCGCAAGCGCTGACGTCACCGGTGCGATAACCGGCGGTAAACCAGCGCTGGCGTTGCTGGGACGTTCCATGGGTGAAACTTTCCGGCGTCACCTGACGGCCCGCATTGCGTTGCAGCGTATCGTCGCCGATGGCTTCGGCGGCCTTTAAACCTTCCTCGATATCGCCGTCGTCGAGATAATCACGGGTGCGTTCTGCGCGATTGGCCCAAACGCCCGCATAGCAATCGGCCTGAAGCTCCATCATGACCTGATAGCGGTTCGCTTCCGCCTCGCCGCTGGCGCGTTGCTGGGCGTTTCGCACCTGACCGGCGACGCCGGTTACCGTTTGCACATGATGACCGACTTCATGGGCAATCACATAGGCGGCGGCAAAGTCACCAGGCGCG
The DNA here is from genome assembly GCA_947259815.1 of uncultured Parvularculaceae bacterium. Classification (GTDB taxonomy): domain Bacteria; phylum Pseudomonadota; class Alphaproteobacteria; order Caulobacterales; family Parvularculaceae; genus Hyphococcus. Next base: position 344 of record CAMYNO010000288.1, on the reverse strand, counting down.
CCGAAGCGCCGGGACAACTCGTTGAAAAAGGACGTATCAAGATAAACCTGCCGGTCAGCGGGACAATAAAACGGACCCGCCGCGGCGCTGGCGTAACCGCATGCCGATGTGACGCTGTCGGAAAACATGATCAGCTTGGGCGGGGCGTAATTCTCGTTACTTTCGGAGAATATCCGTGACCAGACATTCTCCGTTTCAACGACAATGTCATTGACGAATTCCGACGCTTCATCGTCGACCGCCTGCGCGGTTTGCACGCCGCCCCCTTGCATCAGACCCAGCGGATTGACGCCCATCATGTAAAGACCGCCGCCAACAAGGACGAGAAGAAGGATGCCGCGAAT
>CAMYNO010000287.1 GCA_947259815.1 uncultured Parvularculaceae bacterium | reverse complement strand
GCGAATTCGTTGATAAGGTCAGCGAGTTCGAATTGCGGCGTTTCCTTGAACTCGCCTGAATTCAACTTCGACCGATCTCAGCCATTGCGGTAGTGGCTGGGCGTAACGCCCGACCAGAGTTTGAAGGCGCGTTGAAAGTTGGCGACTTCTGAAAACCCGAGCAATCCACTAATCTCTTTAATCGAAAGTCTGGTTTCGCCGAGATATTGCTTTGCAAGTTCCATGCGCACCTCGCGAAGGATTTCAAGGAATGACGTACCTTCATCGGCGAGGCGGCGACGTAATGTACGCGTACTGAGGTGGAATTCTGAAGCAGTTTGCTCGAACGTGGGCGGTGCGCTTGGCGATGCGAGTATGCGGCGACGAATTTTGGCGGCAAAGCCTCCCTTGCGCTCAAGGCTGTCCAAGATCATCTCGCATTGTTCGGCACAAATGCGCGCTGCAAGGTCGTTCGACGTCTTAAACGGAAGGTCGAGCCAGGATGACGGGTATAGAAGTTCTGTCTCCGGCTGGTCAAAATAGACCGGACATTGCAGCGCTTCTTCAAGAAGCTCAGCGTGTGCGGGTTTTTTGAAGGAAAAGTTCACCCGCAGGAAATCTTCCGTTTCCGGGTAGTCGAACAGCTCGCGGATAACGATATGTTCAGCGGCGCTCAGCTCAAGGATGAAATCGTTAAGCCGGCCGGGCGGTAGGTGGCAGGCTATTTTATACGCGACATGATCGCCGCACACTTCGTAATGCTCGTCAATCCCGAGTTCGGCGCCGAGCACCGGAGCAAATTTGAGCAGCGTATCAAGAGACTGGCGAAGGTTCTGACTGCTCCAGATGGCGAAACCGAGAATGCCATAATCGGAAAATTTCAATTTGCGACCGGCGCGCAGGCCCGGCGCGTTCACTTTGTCTTGGGCGAGGACCAGTTCCGCCAGTTTAAGATACTGGCGCCCCGGGCGGGCGACGCCGCGTAAAGCGTCCGGGCTCGCATCGATGGAGGCCTCAGCCAGCAAGGGGGCCGGATTGACGCCATCTTCCACCAGCACCTCGACCAGGTTGGCAAAATAGCCGCCGGTGATTTCGTCCGCCGAGCCAACGAGCCCGCTTTTTTTGACCAGTCCATTCAACATCAGGGCTATATTCTTGCAAACCGCAAACCGTCGCAAGGTTTCGGCCCGATCAACGTCGCCGATTAGGTCAGCAACCGCCTTTCAGTCCTCGGGGGGACTAAAGCTTGATGTAAAAATGGTTTTTAGCGCCCGAAAAACGCTTTTTCCCTCCGGGGTTTCGTCATATTCAAGATAATCGCCATGGGACATGCCTTCGATCAGAATAAGCTCTGCTCGAACGCCGGCGTCATGCAGGCGCTGCTGCACCCTCGCTGTATCGCTTAGGAACAGATCACGCGTTCCCGATATGAGAAGCACCGGCGGGAAGCCGGCAAACTCACCATAGATCGGAGAGATCAAGGGATTGCGTAAATCCTCATCTCCGGCGTAAGCCAGCGCTGCCGCATGCAACAGGCCATCATACGTTCCCAATACAGAATCGACGCCTTCCAGCGTCGTCAGCGTATCCCCGGTCTTTGTAAGGTCCGCCCATGGCGAACCGGCGAAAACAGCGGCGGGTAGGCGCGCGCCGTCTAGTTTCATGCGGTGGATGGCGGCGAGGGCGAGCCCGCCGCCGGCTGAAGTTCCGCCAATGGCGATGCTCTCCGCCGCGCGGTCTTCGATCAGCGCCCGATAAACTTTCATTACATCGTCGAGCGCCGCCGGAAACGGATGTTCGGGCGCTAGCCGGTAGTCGATGGAAACGGTTTCGATTCCTGATGTGGAAGCGATCAGCGCCGCTTCGACGAGGCCGGTTTCGCCGCCGCCCAAAACATAGCCGCCCCCATGGACATGTAGAAAAAGGCGGTCCTTGAAGCGTGCATCGGGCGCAGCGGGCGTGATGCGATAAACCCGCACGCCGCCGATTTCCTGGTCCACTATCGTGACCGAGAACATGGTTTGGAGTTCCGTCGCGCTTGGCGTAATCGCTGCAAAAATGTCGCGCTGCGCCGCCCAGTCGGGATCGGTCATCGCCCGCAACGCGGCGATATCTGGCGCCGGCGCAGCGGCGATCGCCGCCTGTAATTCTTCACTGGCCCCGGCCGGGGGACGCATCTGGCTGTGGGCGATGGGAACGGCCATCATGAAAATAGCGCCGGCAATCGCAAACAGAGTGGCAAGTTTCATCAGGATACCGATCATTGTTGGCCGCCAAGGGCGTCATAAAGCGCAGGCGTCAGGCCAAGGCTAAAGCCCCCGTCGACGATCAGCGCCTGACCGGTCATAAAGCGGCTTTCCTCGGCGGCGAGAAAGTGAAACGCCCCGATCTGCTCATCAACTGAGGCGAGCCGGCCAAGCGGCGACAGGGTTTTGCAAAGGCTTTCAAGCGCCGACCAGGCGTTGTCATCCACATCGGCGCTGTCGATGCGCGTGTGGCCGGGGCACACCGCATTAACGCGAATACTGCGGGCGCCGAGTTCAATGGCGGCGGCGCGGGTAAGGCTCACCACCGCCGCCTTGCTTGCGTGATAGGCCGCCGCGCCGGCCTCATGCAAAAAGGCGGCGAGGGAGGCAGTGTTGATGATTGCGCCACCATTGCTAATATGCCGGCTGCCGTGTTTTATGCCGAGCATGACGCCGCGCGTATTGACGGCGAAGATACGGTCGAAATAGGCCGTATCCATATTTTCTATGTTCCCACCGAGCGCCACCAGTCCAGCATTATTTACCAGGATATCACAACCGTTCAGTTCTTTGACGGCGTTGGCGAGTGCATCAGCGAAGGCGTCTTCGTCACTGACATCGCATTGGAAGAAAGCGTGCGGCTCCGCATCACCTGCAGGCGCATTAATATCGAGGATGGCAACGCGCGCACCGTGGTCAAAAAAGCGCTTGGCGACGGCGCGGCCAATGCCGGAAGCGGCGCCAGTGATAATGGCGGCCCTGCCTGAGAGATCGAAACTCATATCGCCGCCCATTTTGGTGAATGCCGCCTCACGACAGCCTCCCCGGATCATTCGGATTGAGGAGTTCCTGAATTTCAATGACATTGCCGTCGGGGTCGCGCCCATAAGTGTTTCGGATGCCGCCCCCGGACGTTTGCACATGAGTGTGAAACCGCATGCCGCGCGCGCGAAGTGCTTCATAGACCTCGTCGATATTTTCAACATCAAGGGCAAGGTGCGTAAAGCCATGGTCGCAAACGGGGCGGTCCGGCGATTGTCGGCGCGGCGTTGGTGCGGAAAAATCAAACAACTCAATGCAGAGATTGGCGCCTTTGAGAAGCGCGGCACGGGCGGCGGACCCTTTAAGGCCTGTGACCGCATCTGCGACGTCGGCGCCAGGGTCGTGCGGGCCCCATTCAAACTTATCACCTAGCGTAAATCCGAGGAGGTCCCGGTAAAAGGCCAGCATTTCCTCCCAGCGGCCGGTGGAGATGGCAATATGGTGAACGCCTTTGACGCCTTTGAGCATCTGGCTCTCCGAATCTCTTTCCGCTGCGCCATTTTACCAACCGGGGAGCCGCCGCGATATGGCGCGAGACGGCCAAAACCAGGTTGCCGGCGGCCAAATACATTCTGACCGCGACAGCCGAAAAGATGGCCTCCCGCGCCAGTGAAAGACGCGTTGCGATCTCGGATATTCGTCCTTTCGCAGACGCTAAACCAGGGATTGAACCCATGTCTCACACCGTGCCCGGCGTGAAATTGCCGTTTACCATGCCTGCCTCTTTCGCCGACAGCTTTGACGACATGGGTTCAATCCCTGGTGTAGCGT
>CAMYNO010000286.1 GCA_947259815.1 uncultured Parvularculaceae bacterium | reverse complement strand
TGATGTTGGCGTCAGCAAGTTTCGTGAACAGACCGGCGGCGCGACCGGGCTCATCGGGAACAGCCAGCACCGTTACCGAGGCTTCGTTGAAATCCGGCGTAATGGCGGTGACGACATTTTGTTCCACGATTTCTTCCTCATCACAAATCAAGGTGCCGGGCGCATTCGCATCAGGCGCATCGAAACTCGACAGAACGCGCAACCGCACCCTGTGCTTCATCGCCATTTCCACCGAGCGGGTTTGCAATACCTTGGCGCCCACGGACGCCATTTCCAGCATTTCCTCAAAAGAAACTTTACTTATACGCCGCGCCTGTTTGGTCAGTCGCGGGTCGGTCGTATAAACGCCGTCCACATCGGTATAGATATCGCAGCGTTCAGCACCCACCGCCGCCGCAAGCGCTACCGCAGAGGTGTCGGACCCCCCGCGCCCAAGCGTCGCTATACGCCCGGTTGGTGATATACCCTGAAAGCCGGCCACCACGGCGACTTCGCCGCCATCCATCGCCTCGCCGATGTCGACTGCATCAATATTGTCTATTCTGGCCCGGCCGTGTGCTTCATCCGTTCGCAACGCGATCTGCCACCCCTGCCAGGAACGCGCCCGAAAGCCCTGATTTTGCATCACTAACGCCAGCAAACCTGAGGTAACTTGTTCGCCGCTTGAGACCACGGCGTCATGTTCCACAAAACGCGCATCAAGAGCCGGCGCCGGCGCGCCTGCGTCACTGACGAGATCGACAAGACGGTTGGTCTCGCCAGCCATCGCCGAGACGATCACCGCCACCGAATGCCCGGCCTCGACTTCGCGGCGCACAAACGCCGCCGCCGCCCGGATACGGTCCAGATTGGCGACGGACGTGCCGCCGAATTTCATCACAATGCGAGCCATGCGCGAGGCTTATCCCTTGCGTACTAACGCCATATTGCCATCGAAGTTCGAAAGGATACCCTCTCGGCATATCTCTAGGCGCCGGCTAATCGGAACGCAAGCGAGGATTTACCAATGCATGCTCAAAACGAGCTAAAAACTGCCCGTAATATAGGTGAAACGACTATTGACGAGGTGGAAATTGACAAATTCTCGGCGATAGCCGCGGAATGGTGGGATCCCTTCGGAAAATTCAAGCCGTTGCACAAGTTCAACCCCGTCCGCCTCGCCTATATTCGCGACGGCGCGTGTGCGCATTTTGGCCGGGATCGACGCGAAAAGCGACCGCTTGAGGGCCTTCGTCTTCTCGATATCGGATGCGGCGGCGGGCTTGTCGCAGAGCCAATGGCGCGCCTCGGCGCCAGCGTGACGGCCATCGACGCGAGCGAGGCCAACATCAAAACCGCCCTCGCTCATGCCGGCCCCCTCGGCCTCGACATAGATTATCGCGCAACCACCGCTGAAGACCTTCTCGCCGCCGGCGAAGGCCCGTTCGATATTGTTCTTAACCTTGAGGTGATCGAACACGTTGCCGACCCGGCGCTATTTGTTGAGTCTACTTCTCAGCTTGTCGCCCCGGACGGCATGCTCGTAATGGCGACAATCAACCGTACGCTGAAGGCATTGGCGCTTGCGAAAATCGGCGCAGAGTACGTTTTGCGCTGGCTACCCGCCGGCACGCACGACCCGCGCAAGTTCGTCAAACCGGAAGAGGCAAAATCCGCATTGATGAAAGCCGGCATGACGGTCACCGCCGAGGCCGGCGTATCCTATAACCCGCTGATGGATGTCTGGCGGATTTCGGAAGATACCGACGTTAATTACATGCTGACCGCAATCAAAACCGCCTGAACGCTATAGCATCATGCAAGAAATCTTATTTATTGCATGATGCTATAGTCTTTAGGGGTCGCATCGCGAAAGGCAAAAACCGTTGCACACTTTTTGCGCGATGCGCTAACCGGTTTTCGCGGCGCTGACGATATCGCAAAAACTGTCCCAGCTTTCCTCGATGGCGGCGCGCGTCGTGTTGTACCCATCCGCCACCGCCTCGTCGAACTCGGTCCAGTCGCGCAGTTCAACGCCCTCCACCTTCGGTGAAATCATGATGTCGGCGGGATGGATCTTCAGCATCCGCTCATGCCGCGCCGTCGCCGTGCGCATCAGGAGCGATACGATGGGCGGCGCTTCCTTCACCCCATGCTGGGCGATCCAGCTGAAAAATCCGGGCGGGTCGCGAAACGCATCGATATCAATAACACCGCGACGGGCAACGTCGATACCAATTGTCAGACCGCGATGGGTCGACGCCATAACGTCTGTTGGAAAATTATTGATGACCGCGCCGTCCACCAAAAGCGCATCGCCGTCGATGACCGGCGGCAGAATTCCCGGCAGCGCGATACTGGCGCGCAGCGCCCTCTTCAACACGCCGCGACGATGAATGCGCGCTTCGCCCGCCGCCACGTCCGAGGAAACGCAGAAGAAAGGCAGCGCCATTTCTTCTATCAGCCGCTCGCCAAAATGTTTCGCAAGCCGTTCTTCAACCCGCCCGCCCTTGGTGAGGGCAACAACCGGCAGCACATGATCGCCAAGAGGGTTGGAATCAACAAAAGCGTCGCGGATACGCATTTCGATTTCTTCCATCGGCCAGTCCGCCGCAACACAAGCCGCAATGATCGCGCCCATGGAGGCGCCGCTAACGAAATCGATCGGTACGCCCGCCTCGCGCAAGGCAGCCACGGCGCCGATATGGGCATAGGCGCGGGCGCCGCCGCCGGAGAAAACAACGCCCACGGATTTCCCCGCAATGATCCGCGCAATGCGTTCAACACATGCCTCACCCCGGCAGTTAAGAATACGCGCGGCGCTGACGGCGTCCGCCCATTCAACAATCGGACAAGCCGGCGCCCCTTCATGCAGCATGACAAGATCGACAAGCCGGAATTTGCGGGCGCGCTCGCCCGTTTGCGTCGTCATGGGAAACGGACGCGGCGGTTTGGCGTCCCGCCTTGCAAAGACTAAAAACCGGTCCGCATGGCGAATGACAAAACGGTACCAGGCGCCGCCATCAACTCTGGTCGCAAGGAGCACGATATCGTGGGCGTCCTCCATCCGGTCGAAGGCGGCGGATGCCGGTTCAGGGGGATGCGCCGGCATC
>CAMYNO010000285.1 GCA_947259815.1 uncultured Parvularculaceae bacterium | reverse complement strand
TAGCCAACCCGCGACGCAAGCGATACAACGTGACCCAACTTAATTCCTACCGCACCGGCCCTGACGCCGAAGGTCGCTTCGGCAAGTTCGGCGGACGCTTTGTCGCCCAAACGCTGATGCCGCTAGGTCTAGAGCTCGAAGAAGAATTTCGCGCCGCCAAGAACGACCCCGATTTCAACGCCGAGCTTGAGTATTACCTCAAGCACTACGTTGGCCGTCCCTCGCCGCTCTATTTCGCCGAGCGTCTGACCGAGTATTGCCGCGAAAAAGCACCGGCGGGAAAAGGCGCGAAGATTTATCTGAAACGCGACGAGCTGAACCACACCGGCGCGCACAAGATCAATAATTGCATCGGGCAAATCCTGCTCGCCCGGCGTATGGGCAAGACCCGGATCATTGCCGAAACCGGCGCCGGCCAGCATGGCGTCGCCACCGCCACGGTCTGCGCGCGTTTCGGCCTGCCTTGCGTCGTCTATATGGGCGCGACCGATGTCGAGCGGCAAAAGCCAAACGTCTTCCGTATGAAACTGCTTGGCGCCGAAGTCATACCGGTGACCAGCGGGCGCGCGACGCTGAAAGACGCAATGAACGAGGCCCTGCGCGACTGGGTCACCAACGTCGCCGACACGTTTTACATCATTGGCACCGCCGCCGGGCCCCATCCGTATCCTGAGCTTGTGCGTGACTTTCAGTCAGTCATCGGTCGGGAAGCCAAGGAGCAGATGCAAGCGGCGGAAGGACGGCTGCCCGATTGCATCATGGCGTGTATTGGCGGCGGTTCGAACGCAATCGGTCTGTTCCACCCCTTTCTCGACGACAACGACGTCGAGATTATCGGCGTCGAAGCGGGCGGCCACGGGCTGGATACGCCGGAGCATTGCGCCTCCCTCGCCGGCGGGCGCCCCGGCGTCCTGCACGGCAACCGGACTTATCTGCTGCAGGACGATGACGGGCAAATCCTGGAAGGCCACTCGATCTCGGCGGGGCTGGATTATCCGGGGATAGGGCCGGAGCACGCCTGGCTGCATGAAATCGGCCGGGCGCAATATCTGCACGCCACCGACGCCGAGGCTCTGGAAGCTTTCCAGCTATGCTCGCGCCTAGAAGGCATTATTCCGGCGCTGGAGCCGTCTCATGCCCTCGCGCGCGCCATCGATAAGGCGCAGGAAATGGACAAGGACCAGATCCTGCTCCTCAATATGTGCGGGCGCGGCGACAAGGATATTTTTTCGGTGATGGACGCGCTTGAAGGCTAGATCATCGGGCGTTAAATCTGAACCGCCCAATGATCCAGGATTTAAGGATCGCGCCGGTATTGCGAAAAACCGGATTACACTTTTTCGCCCGGCGCTCTAACGCCTTCTAGCTCACTTTCCTGACCGCATCGCGCTGCGCCGCGCGCCATGCTTCCATGGACTGGGAGATCGCAAAGGTTTCCCGGTATTTTGGGGATTCCGACGGGCGCGGCGGCTGTTCGGCGGTCAACGCCATGATTTCCGCCAGCTTATTGTGGGCGGCGCCCGATTGGCCCGCGCCAATATAGGCATGCAGCTCTACCAGCGAGTCCGACAACGGATCGTCAGCGCGAATCACAAAATAAGGCTCATCGCTCGCCAGATCGTCATAGCAATCGAATTGAGACGGGGTTTCCTTCGAGCCGAGGCGCGTAGCGGTCATGGATCGCAATCCTTCCAACGTAAACAACGACCCGATTTAGAGTGATTCTTTTTCACACTGCGACGACGCCTTGCCACATCTGGCCTCATGCGGCCTACTGCGCGCCGAGAGCCACACCTGCTGGGGAAATTATGCGCTTTATCATAGTTGCCGCCTTCGCTTTTCTTGTTGCCGCCTGCGCCAAAGAAGGGCCGGCGGACCCGGTTGCCGACCCGGCGACACAACGCACCATCGCGCAAGGCGAGCTCGTCGGATTTACGACCGAGGACGGCGCCCACTCCTGGCGCGCTATTCCCTTTGCAGCGCCGCCGCAGGGCGAACTGCGCTGGCGTGCGCCACGACCGCCGGCAAGCTGGGATAGCGTGCGCACGGCGACACAATTCGCCGACCGCTGCATGCAGCTTTCCAACCGCCTGAACGCCGGCGAAAAAATCAACCCCGGCGAAATCATCGGTTCGGAAGATTGTCTCTATCTCGACATCTATGCACCGCCGGACGCAGCGGGAAAAGACCTTCCTGTGATGGTCTGGATCCATGGGGGCGCAAATGTCTGGGGCCGCGCCTCGGTCTATGAAGGCTCACGGCTCGCGATCAATGAAAACGTCATTGTGGTGATGGTGCAGTATCGCGTCGGGCCGCTCGGCTTTTTCTCTCATGAATTTCTGCGCGAGAGCGCGCTGGACGGACGCGATACGGCGGCGAACTTCGCAACCCTCGATCTCATCGCATCTCTTGAATGGGTGCGGGACAATATATCGGCCTTTGGCGGCGACGCCGATCAGGTAACAATTTTCGGCGAAAGCGCCGGCGGCGCCAATGTGGCGACGCTGCTCGCCTCGCCGCTCGCAAGCGGGTTATGTCACCGCGCGATCATTCAGTCTGGCACTTTCGGCAGTTCTTCGATCAAGATGGCGGAGACCGAGCATCACAATGCCTCAAACAAAATTATCGAAAGGATCGGCGCCGCCAATGCGGACGAGCTTCGCAATGTCGAACCGGAGACACTGTTCGCCGCCTATATGGACGGCGATTTCGCTTTCCTGGACATGCCGACCATAGTCGATGACGGCGTCACCCTGCCCCCCTACCCTTTGCGCGAGGCGTTTGCGTCGCCCGACAGTTTCAACGCTGTACCCGTTATCACCGGCACGAACCGCGACGAGATGAAATTTTTCTATTTCGGTGAGCCGCGGCTTATCAAAAAGAAATTCTTCCTGTTTCCCACGCCGCGCGATGCGCAATTTTATGATCGGCTCAACCATTATATGGCGCGGGTCTGGCGCATTCTCTCCGTCGACAGCATTGCGTCATCCATGAAAAGCGCCGGCCATGACGCGGTCTACGCCTATCGCTTCGATTGGGATGAAAGCGGCAAATTTGGCCTGGCCGATTTCGGGGAACTCGTGGGCGCGGGCCACGCGGTCGAAATCCCGTTTGTATTCAACCGATTTGAATTTTTCGGCCCGCGTTACGACAAGACATTCTTCAACAAAGAGACTCTTGAAACGCGCGAAAAACTGAGCCGTGCGATGGGCGCCTATTGGGCTGACTTTGCAAGAACCGGCGTCCCGAACGCGAATGGCGCGCCCGACTGGCCGGCATGGCCGCAGGAAGGCGCCGCCTTGTTGCGTTTCGACTCTGACAATGACGGCGGTGTTTCGCTCATCGACGAAGGCGATTCCTTCGAGCGCTTCACCGCGGATTTTCGCGCTGATCCGGCGCTGGATCAGGAAAAACGCTGCGCCATCATCAAGGAAATCGAAGTATGGGACGAAGCTGTTGCAGCGTCCTTGCACACCGAATTCGGGTGCGCCCGCTAAATAAATCTGGAGAAGAACGATCATGAAAAAACACATCATGCTGGCGATGGCCGCCGCCGCCCTTTCCCTGCCGGCTGTCGCCCAGGACGATCTCAAAACCGCGATCGCCAATGATTACGACGCAAACCTGAAAGCGCTGTTCGAGCATTTCCACGCCACTCCCGAACTTTCGCACCGGGAATTTGAAACGGCAAAGCGCCTCGCGGCGGAAATCAGCGCGCTCGGCTATGACGTGACCGAGGGCGTCGGCGGTACAGGCGTTGTCGCCGTCATGGAAAATGGCGACGGGCCGACGGTCATGATCAGAGCCGATATGGACGGCCTTCCCGTCAAGGAAGACAACAAGCTCCCATACAAATCCACGGCAACGCAGGAAGACATAGACGGAATTGTAAAGCCCGTGATGCATGCCTGCGGGCACGACACCCACATCACGTCACTTGTCGGCACGGCGCGGCAAATGGCGGCGCGCAAGGACCAATGGTCCGGCACGCTGGTATTGATTGGTCAGCCTGCTGAGGAACGAATTTCCGGCGCGCGCGACATGATGAATGACGGCCTCTACAAGCGTTTTCCGAAACCCGACTACGCATTGGCGTTTCACGTCTCCTCGGGCCAGCCAACCGGCACGGTTGAGGTTCCGCTCGGTATCCGCGCATCCAGCGCCGACAGTGTCGATATCATCGTGCACGGTGTCGGCGCCCATGGCGCATCGCCCCATAAGGGCATTGATCCAGTCCTTGTCGCCTCGCAGATTGTCGTCTCCCTGCAATCCGTCGTTTCGCGCACCATCGCGCCGCAAGAGGCCGGCGTCATCACCGTCGGCGCCATCCATGGCGGGGCCAAGCACAATATAATCGGCGACCGCGTCGAAATGCAGTTGACCGTACGCTCCAACAACCCCGATGTGCGGGCAATGCTGCTCGACTCAATCGACCGCGTCGCAGAAGGCGTCGCCATTTCTTTAGGCGTGCCGAAAAACATGATGCCGGAAGTCATCCGCTCCAAGACGGAATCGACGCCGCCGACCATCAACGATGAGGCGACGGCCTTGCGTGTGCGCGCCGCGATCACAGCGGCCATGGGCGACGACATCCTCCATGAGGAGCCGCGCACAGGGATGGGCGCAGAAGACTTTGCCTATTTCGTCACGCCCGAAACCGGCGTGAAAGGCGTCTACTTCAATATCGGCGGCACCCCGGCCGATGAGGTAGAGGACGCTCCGTCTCATCACTCGCCGTTTTTCAAGATCGAGCCGGAGCCGGCGATTACGCTGGCGACCGAGGCAATGGTGACAGCCGCGACCGCGCTATTCGAAGAATAGTCGCGCCATGCCTGAGCGGATTGCAACCGCAATCCGCTCAAACGACAATTTAAAACCGGCTCAAAAACGTCAACCGGGATTAAGCTGCTTCATGATTTCGTTGATGTCGGGCGCGGCTTGCGCCTTTGACGCGTCATACTCGAAAGCAGCGTCGGGCCCACCGTCATTCATCCGAACTTCGGTCGCTGTTTTTTCCATGCTGACGCCCATCATATCGACTGACGTATGAAGGGCGCCGCCCCATGGCGCGACGCAAAATTTGCCGCCCATGCTGGCGACTTCCCAATATTCGCAGTCGTGCCCGGCAAAACGGCCTTTCTCGCCGGTCAACTCGCCGCCCATCTGCTGCATCATTTCCTTGCCGAATTCGACGCCGCTTTTGCCCTTCATGCGCGCAACAATCTGGTTGTATAGCGGGTTCGTCGAGGTCGTTACCGCGCCGCTTGTTTCGTCAATCGTGACAATCTCATCGGCGTCGTAAATAATCCGCTGGTTCGTATCCTGACTAAATCCCGCCATCGAGATGGACGTGTTTTTAATCT
>CAMYNO010000284.1 GCA_947259815.1 uncultured Parvularculaceae bacterium | reverse complement strand
TTCCAACACCTAAGGACGAGCATGAACGGCGAAAAAATCCGCTCCGAAAGCGCGATTACTGCGTTGATAGAGATCATGGCCCGTTTACGGGCGCCCGAGGACGGATGTCCGTGGGATCTGGAACAAACATTCCGTACGATCGCGCCCTATACGATCGAGGAAGCCTATGAGGTCGCGGACGCCATAGAACGAGACGATTTGCGCGCCCTGAAAGACGAACTCGGCGACCTCCTGTTTCAGGCGGTCTTCCATGCCCGAATAGCCGAGGAGCAGGGTTTGTTCTCATTTGCCGATGTCGCCGAAGCGATCACGGAGAAGATGATCCGGCGCCACCCTCACATATTCGGCGACGCCGATATGCGCAATGCGGATGAACAAACCGCCGCCTGGGAAAACCAGAAGGCGAAAGAACGCACTGACAAGGGACAGGTGTCCCTGCTTGACGACGTTCCCGTTGGTTTGCCCGGCCTTACGCGGGCAGTGAAGCTGCAAAAACGCGCCGCGCGCGTTGGTTTCGACTGGACGGACGCGAAAGATGTGCTTGGCAAAATTGCCGAGGAGACCTCAGAACTCACCGAAGCCATCAACGAAAACAATGCAGACAGCATTGAGGACGAATTTGGCGATCTGCTGTTTGTTCTCGCGAACTTGTCGCGGCATCTGAAAATTGATCCTGACGCAGCGTTGCGGCGGACGAACGAAAAGTTCATTCGCCGGTTTTGTTATATAGAAGAAAAGCTAGGCGACCGGATCAGCGACGCCAGCCTTGAGGAAATGGAAGCGCTTTGGACGGAAGCGAAGTCGCGCTAATTCAGATAGGCGTCCAGAGCGGCAAATTCCTGCGGCTCATCGACAAGAACATAGGTCAGTTCCTCGCCGTCGATCGTGAAGTTTGAACCAACCCAGCGTTCGCCATCATACCAGAGGTTTAGTATCAGCGATCCAACAAGCTGGTAATGCTCAGCCAAGCGATCATGCGGCGCCCGTGTTTCGCCTATACGAGATGTATCAATCTCTACGATTTCGCCGGTTTGGGTGTTAATCATCGCGTTTGCGTGCACGAGATCTTTATCCCAGTAACTTGACGGCATCGCGCCAGCGGGCGCCGGCCCCTCATAGCCGGACCCGTTTATCATCAACTGCTCGCCATAACGTTTAGCGTCCACAAACGCTTTGTCGCCATTATTGTCAGTCTCGCTGATCAAGGAAATGAGCGTATCGTCACGCCAGATTTCGGTCGCCTCATGCGCGTAACGAAAGAGTGTGACCGGTCCAATCCCGACACGCATCTCAATTTGCGTGCCGACACGCATGCCGGCTTCGGTCGGCGTCACATCCACAGCGTGATAGCCGATTACCTTGCCTTTACGTTCGATTAGAAATTTTGCATCGAGATCGGCTGCAACCGCTGGCAAAGTAACGCCGAGCAGCAAAACGCCTGTAAGAGCCCAAATTCGCATGATTGTGACCTGAAATCGCTACCTGAATGTCTTACGTATCGCCGGGAACCGCGGATCAATCCCACGCCCGAAATCCACGGCGAGTATCGCCCGCCAGGAGATAAACCTTTGCAAATTTCCGAAAATCCCATCGAATTGATCGGCAATACACCGCTGCTCCGCCTGAAACGCGCCTCGGAAGAAACCGGCTGCACCATTCTCGGCAAAGCGGAATTTTTAAATCCCGGACAGTCGGTGAAGGACCGAGCCGCGCTTGGAATTATACGCGACGCCGAAAAGCGCGGCGCCTTGAAGCCCGGCGGCGTTATCGTCGAGGGCACAGCCGGCAATACCGGCATCGGTCTCGCCATGGTCGGCGCCGTTCTTGGCTACCGTGTTAAAATCGTCATTCCGCGCACGCAAAGCGAGGAAAAAAAGATCGCCATCAGGATGCTCGGCGCCGAACTGGTCGAAGTCGACGCGGTGCCTTACGCCAATCCAAATAATTACGTTCATTATTCGCGCCGCCTCGCCGAAGAACTGGCCGAGAGGGAGCCGAACGGCGCCATATGGGCGAACCAGTTCGACAATGTCGCGAACCGCGACATCCATATCGAAACCACAGGGCCTGAGATCTGGACGCAAACCGACGGCAAGGTCGATGGCTTCACCTGCGCTGTCGGCACTGGCGGCACCGTCGCCGGCGTTGCCGCCGCCCTGAAGGAACGCAATAAAAATGTTGTATGCGCGGTCTCCGACCCCGGCGGTTCGAAGATTTATCAGTGGATAAAGACCGGCGAGCTGGAAACAGAAGGCGGCTCCATCACGGAAGGTATTGGTCAGGGCCGCGTCACAGCCAACCTCGAAGGCGCTGATCTTGACGACGCTTTCCGAATTCCCGACCCGGAGATGCTCAACATCATCTTTAAACTGACGACTGAGGAAGGATTATGCCTCGGCGGGTCGTCTGGCATCAATGTGGCCGGCGCCATTCGTCTCGCCAAGCAACTTGGTCCCGGCCATACAGTTGTTACGATCTTGTGCGATTACGGAAATCGCTATGCATCAAAACTGTTCAACCCGGAGTTTTTGAAGTCAAAAGACCTTCCGGTTCCGGGTTGGATGGTTTGAGCGCTCACCCCCAGGGTTGAGCAATCTGCGAATAGGCGACGCCGCCATCCACAGCAAGCGTATCACCGACAACATAGTCGCCCGCCCGCGACGCAAGGAAGACCGCTATACCGGCCATGTCCGTGTCCCGCCCGATGCGCTTTGCCGGGATCAGCTTCGCAACATTGTCGGGCGCATCGCGTGTCGCTGTATTCATGTCGGACGCAAATGCGCCAGGGGCAATTCCCGATACGCAGATATTATCTTCGATCAATCGCGCCGCCATACGCCGCGTCATGTGTATCACCGCCGCTTTCGACGCCTGATATGCGTAGGTTTCCCACGGATTGATCTTGATGCCGTCTATCGACGCAATGTTGATAACCTTTGCCGGCTTTTCCTCCGACGCCGCGCCTTTCAATGCGCCATACATCGCTTGCGTCAGGAAAAAAAGCGACTTGACGTTGAGGTCCATCGTCTTGTCCCAGCCGCTTTCGGGAAACTCAGCGAACGGCGCGCCCCATGCTGCGCCGGCATTGTTGACCAGAATATCAATTGCGCCGTCGCGCTTGGTCACATCAGCGGCAAATTCACGGCAGCCGTCGACAGACGACAGATCGTTCGGCAGGGAGATACACTCGCCGAGTTTTGAAAGTTCAGCCGCGGTTTCGTCACAGGCTTCAGCTTTGCGCGCAGTGATATAAACTTTTGCGCCCTGCTCGATGAAGCCTTGCGCGATCATCTTGCCGATACCGCGCGAACCGCCCGTCACCACCGCAACGCGGCCTTTGAGCGAAAACAAATCTTTCATCATGATGGGCGACTCCTATTGCGTCGGAAAGTACCAGAAGCGTTTTACTTTGCCGTCTTCAAATTGATAAACCACGATTGAGGCTTGCGATTT
>CAMYNO010000283.1 GCA_947259815.1 uncultured Parvularculaceae bacterium | reverse complement strand
TTCATGAGTTAAAGCGCGCCTTTGTCCACCGATATTCACACCGTTCTTAGACGCACCAAATCCAGCAAAAACCCAACGAGAACTTTGAGCCATTCTTTCACGCATCAAGCTTTGCGTTTCCTGCATTCTCACACAAGACTGAACATGAATCGAGTTTTCAGCAAGGACAAGGCCTTGGTCCGAATGTTTTATGTTGGCGGTGCAGTATCGGACCGCCCCACTTGTGTGTTTAGAGATGTCTCGCGTTCGCGCAGCGCCAGCTTCGAAATTTTCATGTTTTCATTCTTTGGAATGTCGTCCAGAATTTCAAGTTCTTTCGGTATTTCAATCGGCGACAAGCGGTCTTCCAGGAATGCCTGAAGGGTCGGCAGGTTGAGCGCGGCGTCGGTTGTAAGGCTGATAATCGCCTTGACGGTTTCCCCACGATAATCGTCCTTGACCCCGATAACCGCCGCTTCGCGCACCGCCGGATATTCCAGAATAGCGGCTTCGACATCGGCGGCGTAGACGTTGAATCCGCTGGCGATGATGACATCCTTGATGCGGTCGCGCACGGTGATGACGCCGTCTTCCGACATGGCGCCGATATCGCCTGTGCGAAAAAATCCGTCCACAAAGGAATTCTGCGTTTCCTCCGGGCGGCGCCAGTATCCGGTCATGACCTGTGGCCCTTTCACGCAGACCTCTCCCGATTCGTTCGGCGCGGCGATTTTCGTCGGGTCATTCAGTGTACGAATTTGCACTTCTGTCAGAGGGAGCGGAATTCCGGTCGCATCCGCTTGTTCTTGGAGCGGCGTTGAATAGATGGTCGCCGGCGAAGTTTCCGTCATGCCGTATAGTGTCGTCAGCCAATGGCCGGTCGCGTCGAACACGCGCCGCTTCAGCTCTGCTGGTACTGGCGCGGCGCCAGCCTGGGCGACACGGATGCGAGACCAGTCGAAACGCCGCTCGCGGCAGGCGTTTAGAAACGCGACATACATGGTCGGCGGTGCGATCAGGACGCTGACATTGTGGCGTTCGATCAGGTCCAGCGCCTCATGTGGAGAGAAACGGGACATCCAGACCAATTCGCCGGCGAGGGATGTCATGAAATTCTGCATCGGGCCGAGACCGCCGACATGGGTCACGGGCGCTGCGGCCAGCATTGCCTCGCAACCGTCTTGAAGCGCCGGATACCAGGAGGTCATTTGCTGCGCGTTGATCACGAGATTTGCATGAGTAAGGATAGCGGCTTTCGGCGCGCCCGTGGTGCCGCCTGTATATTGTAGCGCGGCGGCGTCAGTGGCGGGATCGATCGGCGTTTGTTCGGCGTGTTCGCCGCACGCAATCACGTCGTGAAGGCTGACCGTGTGTATATCTCCGGACTGCGGTGGCATTTCCGCCGGTGTTTCCGGACTGCAAGCGTTCGCCGGTGCGAGGACCAACGTCTTGATTTCGGGCGCCGCCTTGGCGAGTTTGCTGGCTTTTTCGGCAAGGTCCGGGCTATCGAGCGTGATCACTGCGGAAAGGCCGGCGTCGTTTGCCTGCATGATCAGCTTGCTTTCTGCATATAGCGGATTGAGGCCTACTTCCACCGCGCCCAAGCGCCAGAGCGCAAAACATGTCAGTGAAAACGCTGGATGGGCGGGCGCCATATATCCAACCCGGTCGCCTTTTCCGACGCCAAGGGCCGCGTGTCCGCCGGCAAGACGGTCGACGAGTTCTCGCGTTTGCTCATAGCTGAGCGATGTCTCATTGAATGTTAGGAAACGCGCCCCTGGGAACTGGCGCACCGCGTTATCGAGAAATTCCGTAAGCGGAAAAGCTTCGGGATGGCTAAGCGCGGCCGCCTTGTCATTATAATATTTACGCCATGGCGCCGACGAGAAATGCGCCGACGAGAAATTTCCGTCTGTCATCATTATGCTCCGCTAAGTGTTATGTTGACATGCCTCCATACTTCACCGTATTGATCGGTGCCAAGTCAAGCGGGGAATCGGTTTGCAAATGAGATCATGGGTACTGGAACGCTGGGGGACGATTGATGATCTTGTCCTTAAACAGATTGATGAGCCGAAGCCGGAAGCCGGTGAAGTCCTTGTGAAAATCAGCCATGCCGCACTGAATTTCGCGGACATGATCGCCGTGCGCGGCCGCTATCAGGTCAAGGTTGAGCCGCCATTTGTATTGGGCAGCGAATTCGCCGGGGTTGTCGCGGATGCAAATGGTTGCACCGAGTTCGAACCCGGCGACCGCATTTTGGCCCAGGCGCCGTCAGGCGCTTATGCAGATTATTGCGCTGTCGATTCGGCGCGTCTCGTAAAATTGCCCGATCGTCTCGGTTTTGCCAGTGCCGCTGCGCTGCCGGTTTCTTATACGACTGCATATATAGCCTTGTTCGCAAAGGGCGGTCTTCAGTCGGGTCAGACCGTGTTGGTTCACGCTGCTGCCGGCGGGCTTGGTCTGGCGGCCGTTCAGCTTGCTAAATGGCGCGGCGCTTATGTGATAGCGACAGCGGGGACGCCGGAAAAGCGCGCGCTTGCACTGGCCAATGGCGCCACGGCAGCAATCGATTATCGTCAGGATGGCTGGCTCGAGGAAGTTCGGAACGCCGCGCCGGCCGGGGTTGACCTAGTGGTCGACCCTGTCGGCGGCGATATAACGTTGAAGAGTATCCGATTATTGAACTGGGGCGGGCGATTACTGGTATGCGGCTTTGCTAGCGGTGCGCCCGCCGCGATTCCCGCCAATCATATCCTGGTTAACGCAATTTCCGTGGATGGCGTGTTCTGGGATTTCCTCCGCGATAAGGAAACAGTCGTATCGGCACAGCGTGAGTTGGTGGAACTTGCGGCCAAAGACCGGTTGCGTCCTCATATCGACAGGGTCATGCCGATGGCTGAGCTGAAGTCGGGGCTTGAGGCGCTGACCAGCGCCCAAACCAGCGGAAAAGTATTGCTGGGCGTTGGACTGTAAACCGCTGGCGCACGAACCGAAGCAATGGCCGCGCTCCTGCGAGATAAAGATTGCAGCAGCGTTCTTATG
>CAMYNO010000282.1 GCA_947259815.1 uncultured Parvularculaceae bacterium | reverse complement strand
TTTCATCGAACTACTCCGACGCTAGAGCAATCACGGGATCGAGCCGCGATGCTTTTCGTGCTGGCATGAATCCGAACAGCAGACCGATAGCCAGGGCGGAACTGAAAGCCAGCATCGCCGGCGCTGGCGTTATCGCGATCGACATGCCTGTCGCGCCAAGCGTTATAGCGACGCCCAACCCGATCAAGACGCCTAGGACGCCGCCAAGCCCGCCGACGACGAGCGCTTCTGTATTGAATTGCATCATGATGTCCGAGCGACGCGCACCGGTCGCCATGCGTACGCCGATCTCACGGGTGCGTTCGCTTACGCTGACCAGCATGATATTCATGACGCCAATTCCGCCAACAATGAGCGATATAGCGGCAATCGAGCCGAGGAGTATCGAAAAAGCGTTCTGCGTTTCCTCAACGGATTCAAGAAGCGAAGCGGTGTTGCGCAACTGAAAATCCTCCGTACCGTGACGGGAAAGAAGGAGGCTATGCGCCACGGTTTCGGTTTCGCTGATGCGTGTGGTGTCGTCCACCGCCAGCGTGATCGAGGAAAGGTATTGTTGTCCGAACAAGCGCATTAGCCCCGTTGTCAGCGGCACGAGCGCGATATCGTCCATGTCCCGGCCCCATGCCGTCGCTCCCCTTGGCGAGAGTATGCCTGCGACTTCAAATGGTGCGCCGCCGATAAAGACATATTCGCCAATGGCCGATTGCGGGTTGGAAAAAAGATTTCCGGCGACCGTAGCGCCGAGTACAACAACCGCCGAACGTCGTATTTCATCATCCTCGGTAAAGAATGCGCCATTGGCCATTGGCCAGTTTTGCGCAAGCGGCCAGGCGGCGGAAACGCCGTCGATAGAGGTTTGATAGTCGGTTTCGCCGACGCGCAATGTTTCGCGCCCTGAACGGGTTGGTACGGCTGCGACGATGTTGTCGAGTTCCGCCAGGCGTTCACCGTCTTCAATGGTGAGAGTGGCGATGGCCGCGCCGCGCATACGCGTGCCCGGTGCGCCCGGGCGCACAAACAACAAATTAGCGCCCATGGTTTCGATACTTTGAACGACCTGTTTCTGGCTGCCCTCGCCAATCGCGAGCATCGCGACGACGGCCGAGACGCCGATGACCACGCCAAGCAACGTAAGCGCGGTTCTGAAGAGGTTAGACCGAAGCGATCGAAACGCCATTTTTACCGCTTCGCTCATTTGCAGCCACAATGACGGCGCGTGATTGAATTTTTTACTTGCAGGAGAGGCTAGTTCGCTGGCGACAGCGCCGGTGTCGGAGGTGATTTTACCGTCGGCGATTTCAATCACACGGCGTGCGCGGGCTGCGACCGATTTATCGTGCGTAATTAAAATAATCGTGCGTCCGGCTGCGTGCAGTTCTTCGAGCAGCGCCAGCAGCTCCGCACTTGATCCGGAATCCAGGGCGCCTGTCGGCTCATCGGCAAGAATAACCTCCGCGTCATTCATCAAGGCGCGGGCGACGGCGACCCGTTGTTGCTGGCCGCCCGATAGCTCGGCTGGCTTGTGATGACCACGATCGCCAATACCAAGTTTCGTCAGCAGTTCATGGGAACGGGTTTTGCGCGCATCGAGAGGATGGCCGGCATAGATTGCAGGAATCTCGACATTCTCCGCGGCGGATACTGTCGACAAAAGATTATAGCGTTGAAACACAAATCCGAACGTATCGCGGCGCAGGCCGGCAAGTTCGTCAGGATCGAGTGTCGCGATATCGGCGCCGCCGACGCGGTAGGCGCCGGAGGTGGGGCGGTCAAGACAGCCGATGATATTCATCAGCGTAGATTTTCCGGACCCGGACTGTCCGACGATAGCGACGAATTCGCCGGCTTCGACGGTAAGGCTTACGCCATCCAGCGCGCGCACTTCCGCCTCGCCATGGCCGTAAACCCGTGTGACATTATTGAGCTCAATAAGAGAAACCAAGACGCACTCTCCCTAGCGCGGGCCGCGCCGGCCCATGCGGGGCGGGCGGTTTGCGCGTGCGTTGTTATCTGTGCGGGCGGCGGCCTGGTTCGCCTGAACCTCGCCGGTGATGACAATATCGCCGGGTTCGAGCCCGTACAGGATCTCGGCTTGCGTGCGGTTTGTGAGACCAACCAGGACAGGACGCGGCGACGGTTCTTTATCGGTCATCACCAGCGCCAACTTTCTTTCTGCGTCGGGATGCGCCGCCATCGCCTCGCGCATCGCTGCGCGGCGGCCATTACGTCTCATTTTATCGGTGTCCTGATTACTGCCGGGCTCACTGGCTTGTGCGGCCATTACGCTGCCGGGTTGCTGGCGGCGAGGGCGCGCCTGGTCGCCCGTCCCGTCGGTACTGCCTTGATCGGGTTGGCCGCGGCGCGTGCGCGTGTCCCGTAGTGCGGCAACTGGCGCAATGACGGCGTTTTCGGCGGCGCCGGAAATGAAAAAGACCTGTGCCGTCATTTCCGGTTTGAGGGTTTCCGCATCATTAGCGATATCGAGCAAGACCTTGTAGAGGACAACGTCGTTCAGCACTTCCGGTTGCGGCAAAACCTGACGAACTGATGTTCGCCACTTTGTTTTGCCGCCGCCGAGTGTTGTAAAATACGCTTCCTGACCCGGCGTGACACGCAACACATCGGCCTCAGAAACGTCGGCCTCTACGGTCATCACTGAAAGATCGGCGATGCGCAAAATTGTTGGCGTTGTTTGATTGGCGTTAAGCGTTTGGCCTTCGACGGCCGCTTGCGAAACTACTGTGCCTGACATTGGCGCATAGATTTTCGTAAACTCCAGCGTTGCGAGATCGGCTTCCAAGGTTGAGTTCTGCCGCTCTATCTGCGCTTCCAACTGGGTCAGCCGGGCGGAGGCAATCTTTCGATCAGCTACCGCCGCCTGATATTCCGCTTGCGAGATTGCGTCCGCCTTAAACAGCATATCCGCGCGCGCATAGTTTGCTTTTGACAGTTCAAGCGACGCTTCTTGTTGTGCGAAAGAGGCTTGCAGTTCTTTCAACTGCGCGCGGTCAGCCTCAACTTTGGTTTTGGCGAGCGTTTCGTCGATCTCCGCCAGTAAGTCGCCTTTTTCAACGTGATCGCCAACTTCAACGAGGAATTCTTCGAGCTGTCCGGATACCTGTGCGCCGACATCAACGAAGTTTTTCGGCTGAATCTTGCCCGCCGCAGAGATCGTCACCTCAATATTGCCGCGCGATATTTCAGCGGTTTGAAATTTGGGCTGCGTATCGCGAGTTTTTAGATAGAAAAACGAGCCGGCTGAAATGGCCAGTATGGCGCCGATGATGATTGCCTTTGTTGGCATTGCGCGTTTCTTGTGAGTAGCCATGCGACTGGGCTTTCCTAAATTGAGATCGTGATCCAAAAGGATGAAGCGCTGGCTCACTTCATTGCCAGCGCTTTTTCTTGGTTAAGTATCCCGATCAGGTATTAATCCGAATCTGCGCCCGCCGCGAACAATTGTTGCGTGCAATCTGGCGAAGCCGTTGTTTTGGCACCAGCCGGGATTGCGGCCCACGGACGGTTACTGTGCAGACGTTCTGCAGTTTCCCGCGACTGCGGAAGGTCTCCATGGTGAGGAAAATTGTGGCGCGGTGACGGGTGTTAAAGGAGAGCCTTTTGACGCTCCGTTTGCTGGCGGCGCTATTGTTGTGATGGCGACGGTCATTTTCCCAGGATCCATTATTCCGGCGGTCATATTGCGATTGCCGGGTATCGTGGCGGGTGTCATGCGAATAGGCGGTTTTTGAATTCTGACTGGCGCCGTGCCTGTCGTAATTTTGCGCAAGCGCCGGAATGGTCATGCCAAGCGCAATTCCCGCGCCCAGGAGGCTCAATGTCAATTTTTTAGCCATCATTTCTATCTCCACTGTGAGTAAGAGCCCCCTCAGCGGACTTTCTCACATCACTGAAACGTATGGACGGTGCAAAAACCGTCGCGGCGGCGGGAGGTCATTTGGCGTTTTTTTCGCGACATAATTGAGGCGGATGGCGCGGCGAGCCATGCCGTGGAATGTGGGTTCATACCTTCACAGCTTGCCGGCCCGGACGTCAAACCGGTTGCCGGTTGATGAGTATGCGGCGTATTTTCCAGTTAAAACAAAGATTTGCGTGCAGGTTCGGTGCGCGACGCGCACTGAGGTCGATGTATAAGCTGTGCGTCAACTGCGGCGCCGGCGTACCGAATAACCCCCGATGCGCTGGCGGCGCGACATCAGGATTGGAACGCGGATCAGGAACCGCGTTCGGTTTTGCGTTGGTCGCAAATCGCGTGAAAGCCTGCCGCCATGAAAGTGGCCATTCGCTGTTTGACAGCGTGCAGATCATCAGATTTGCACAACCCGTCCGATAATTTGTCAATCCGCCCCGTGCGCGCGAGCGAGAGCATTAAGGCCCCGGTCACAAAGTGATATCCCCAGAAAATATCTTCTTCCGGGCAATCCGGCAGCGCTTTTTTAAGAATTCCAATCAAGCGTAAAACCACCGGGTCGAAATTCCTGCCCATTATTTCTGCGCCCCATTCCGGGCTGTTCGCGATCTGGGCGGTCAGTGCAAGGCCGTTTTTCCACTCGTCGCCGCCGTCGATATAAAGATCGAAGTCGGTATTGAGAAAAACACGCAGGGCGCCTTCAACGGTTGGCTTCCCGTTCGTTTCCCTTTCATACTCGTCAAGCGCTTTCATCCGGCGCTCTCTTGAGACCGGCGCCCGGCGCTCAAAGACAGCGTCGAACAAGGCTCGCTTATCCTTGAAATAATAGTGAAGAAGCGTGTGATGAACGCCGACGCCCTTTGCGACGTCTTTCAATGTGACGCCATGAAAGCCGCGCTTGGAAAAAAGGAATTCCGCCTTGTCGAGAATTTGCTCGATCGATTCAGCGCGTTGTTCCGCTTTCGTCTGTCTTTTGCGTTTCGTGGTCGTGGCGGCAGTCAAAATACGGCGTCCCGAAATAATTGCGAAGCAAGGCCGTGGCGTTGAGCGGCCTTGCTCATCCCTGACTGTACTCAGACTTCAGCCGTATTTTGTCAATCTTGCCGGTCGTTCCCAACGGCATATTCTGTAGGCGCACAACGGCGTCCGGGATCCACCACGACGCCACCTTGTCGTGCAGGGGGGATAATAGTTCCTCATCGGTAACTGTATGACTCTCGGCCAGTTCAACGAGGAGGATGGGCCGTTCCCCCCATTTGGGATCCGGCCGGCCGATTACCGCCGCCAGAGAAACTTGCGGAAGCGCCCCCACAACCGCTTCAATTTCGGCCGGGTTGATCCATTCGCCACCCGACTTGATCAGGTCTTTGGCGCGTCCGGTGATGGTGACGTTTCCTGCGGAGTCGATTTGTGCAAGATCGCCAGTATTGAACCAGCCGGCCGCATTGATGGCCGGTTCTTCATGACCGAAATAACGTTCCAGCACCGCCGGGCCGCGCACGCGTAAATGGCCCTCGACAT
>CAMYNO010000281.1 GCA_947259815.1 uncultured Parvularculaceae bacterium | reverse complement strand
GCCGGTGATTTGGCGTGCAAATTTCACCGAATTCTCTACGGCTTCCGCGCCCGAGTTAAAAAGCGCTGTCTTTTTTGGCGTAGATCCCGGCGCGACCCGGTTCAGGGTTTCGCAGACCTCAATATATTCTTCATACTGCGCAATCCCGAAAGCAGTGTGAATAAAATCGTCCGTTTGTTTTTTTATCGCTTCCACGACTTTGGGATGGGCGTGACCGACATTCAGAACACCGATGCCGCCGATAAAATCAATATAGCGCTTTCCCTCGACGTCCCACAGTTCCGCACCTTGGGCGCGCGCCGCATAGATTCCCGATTTTGACGGCAGGCCGGCAGGGCAAGCCTCGTCCCGGCGCGCCTTCAGGCTTTCGTTGGTGGCGAATTCGTTTTTGCCATGTTCCATGGGAGTCTCCTTCACTAGGGCGCCGCTCTAGCACGATCGCGCGGAAAGTGAAGGGTTTGGGCGGTCAATCCGGGCGGGATGGCACAGACAGCATAATCACCGCCGCCGCCCCGACTACGGCGTCATACAGAACGCAGGCAAATGCGTACCAGGCCGGGGCCGATGAGCCGCCAATCAGGAGGTGCAGGAAATCCGTTGCGCCATGAGCAAATATCAGCGCGCCTAACAACCACGGGCGATGCGACCCTAGCGCAGCTAATCCGGCGAAAACGAAAATCGCCATCAACGCCGCTTCGACAGCGAAGCTTGTCCAATCGCTTCGCGAGATGAAATCCTTGCCGTCCAGTCCAACAATGGCAAACCCGACGTATATTCCGGCCATCGCGCAAAGTTGGGCAAAGACAAACTGCGCGCGCGCAGCGTTTTTCAGCAACCGCATTACGCCAATTGACGCCGCAGCAAGGCCGAGCGTCGCACCGATCAGAAACGGATTGAAGACCTCCATAGCGCCAGCTTAGCCCGCAAGGCCTTTCAGCGCCAAGCCGACGCCATACGCAACGCCAGCGGCGATCATGCCGATAGTCAGGGTTTCCAACCCGGACCGCCACCATGGCGCTGTCGACCATTTTGCCTTAAGCGACCCGATGCCGAAAAAGGTGAGGCCCGTCATTCCCGCGGCGATCGCGAGAGAGTTCGCCGCACCGCCAACAAGAAATGGCGCCAGGGGCACGGTGCCGCAGACAAAGAAGGCGCAGAAGGTAACCAAGCCCGCCTTGATCGCCGATCGCTCGACCTTCGGCGCGCCATGCTCTTCCTCCAGCATTACCTGGACCCAGCGTTCGCGGCATTCGGTGATAATCGCTACTGCGCGATCAAGGTCTTCGCCTTTAAAACCCTTTGCCGCAAATATCTGGCGAATTTCTTCGCGCTCGCCCTCCGGCGTTGCGAGAATGTGGCGATACTCCATTTCCCGTAATCGTTCGTAATCGTCCTTTTCCGCCTTGACGCCGGAATAATTTCCCGCCGCCATTGAAAAGCCGTCGGCAAGAAGATTGGCGGCGCCAAGGATCAGAATAATTTTGGTGGACAGCGCTGCCCCAGCGACCCCGGCGACAATCGCGAATGTCGTTACGGCGCCGTCAATGCCGCCAAACACCCAGTCACGAAGGTAATTCGCCTGCGGACCTTCTTCGAGGCGGCGGGCAATCGCCTCTGGAGAATGCTCATGCTCAATGATTTCGTCAGGTATGTTTGTAACCATAGGGGCATTTATCGCGAGTAGCCCCCATGATCGTCAAGCAAATCCAATGCGGATGGTTCTCAAGAGCAGCGGGTTTGTTGCGCGTTATATATGCTCATCAACAATCGCTCCGGCTTCAACCAGAGTGTCAGTCTGCGCGCCGCTATTTTCGAGAAACTGCGCGAATTCCGCCGGGGGCCATTCGCGTACAATCTCACCGGTATCGACATCTATAGCCCGGTAGACAAATGTCGCGGCCGCGTCGTTCCGGACAACCGAAATACGGGTATCGACCCCCAGAGCATGTTGAATGGCTGCGCGCGCGTTTTGTAACCTTTCCGCACGCCGTGCATCAGAGGCTTCCGCTTCCGCGAGAGCATTTTGCGTAGCTTCGCGACGGGCAGCGGCTAACGCCTGGTTACGCTCATTTGGGTCGACATTCGCAATGACTGCCGCATCCGGTATTGTTGAAACATTCATGGCTCCCCTCCCCGTCCTCGATCATCCGATATTGGAGAACGACGACGCTAAGGAAAAATCACACTTGTCAGGCGAACAGCGCGAGGATTGCGTTTGGCGCTGCATTGGCAATCGACAAGGTCTGTATCGCCAATTGTTGCTGAACCTGCAGCGCTTGAAGGCGTGAGCTTTCGCGCGCCAGATCGGCATCGACGAGATTGCCGATCGAGATTTCAAGCGCATCGGAAATCCGCGTGAGAATGTTGTTCTGCAACTCAAGGGATCGTGCGCCCCCGCCGAGTTGCCCCAACGCAGAACTGACAGCGTCAATGGAGGCTTCAATCGCAGTTATCTCGGCCTGCGCGACTTCTGAACTGGTCATGGACTCATCGACGCCCATTGTACTGGGATCATCGGCAACAGCGGCGAATGGATCGCTGCTGGCGCTAACCGTGACATTGGCCCCGCCGACGGACAAATCCTGCGCCGATACAGTAATGGTGGTTGCGCCGTCTGGCCCGGCAACGACGACCAGATCGGAGCCGCCGCTGGCTATCAGGTTGCGCCCGCCGATGTCCGCGGAATCTACAAGGCGGTCTAACTGATCGCGCAACGCAACATATTGCTCTTCCAGCAAATCGACGTCATCGGAACTCAAGCTGGGGTCGGCGGCCTGGCTCGCGATCTCGCGCATCTCGACAAGGACATCCGTAATCGATTCGCCTGCGGCAAGCGCTACATCGACCGTAGAAACGCCGATGCGAATCCCCTGCTGCACGGACTCGATAGAGCCAAGTTCAGCCCGTTGTTTTTGAGCGAGAGCAAAGAGCGCGGGGTTGTCCTTTGCGCTGGACACCTCAAGCCCGGTCGAAACCCGTCTTTGCGTCAATTCCAATTGCTCGGTAATGCGCGTCAGGTTTTGCAGTGCGATGAGTGCACCGGGATTTGTATTGACGTTGTTGACCATTGCTGGCGATCTCCCTTTCTTGGGAATATTGGCGATATTTTTCGCCTGTTCGCGGTCGTGATTCTTATC
>CAMYNO010000280.1 GCA_947259815.1 uncultured Parvularculaceae bacterium | reverse complement strand
GTCGAGATCGTCATAAGCGTCGCGGGCGGCCCTGGCTTCGGCTTCCCACTCTTCGGCGGTCTGGCATTTTTTGCGGGAGAAATTCGAGCCGGTCGACTTTATCCGCTTACAGACTTTCTCGCTGCTTTTGTCGGCGGAAGGTTTTTCAGACGCAATGGCGGTTTTCTGCCCTGTGTCTTCGGGCGCCGCAGAAGCCGTTGCGGCCTGCGTGCCGGCGTCAGTCGCGCAGCCGCCGAGCAGAGCGAACGAGACTGAAAACAAAGCGGCGGAAAGTAGGTTTGCACAGCGTGGCATAAGAGCGTTCCTTTGTGATTGCGCCTCGCCGGATCGGCGGCGAGCACAGACGTCTCCTGACAATGGAGGCGCAACAGCACTGAACATCGAAACCCCTCGCCCAGAACCGCCATGCGTCCCCGCGCATATGACAAAGCGGGCGGCGCGTCCCCTCAATGGATCTGACGAAAACCCGCATGAATTATGGGCCAATCCACGCTATCCATCCTTCGAGACGAAATTTTACCTTCATCCTGAGGGAGCCGAAGGCTTGTCTCGAAGGGCGAAGGAAAAAATTTCCCTCAGGATAAGGGCGTGTCGCGGATAAGTGGTCGCCGGTTATGCGCAACAGACACGCGCCAAAACAAAGACCTAAAGCACGTCTCGTTTAATCGGATTCACGCGACGTGCTTTAGATAATATCGAGGGCATTTTCCGGCGGCCGGCCAAGCGCGGCCTTCTCGCCATTAATCACGATAGGGCGCTCTATGAGCGACGGGTTTTAGGCCATCGCGTCGATCAGCGCGGTCTCCGCCGTAACATCACCCAGCGATAGATCCGTATACGGCGCTTCCTTGACGCGCATGAGGTCGCGGGCTGACGAAAGGCCAAGCTTTTTGACAATGGCTTTCAGCGCCGCCGCCGATGGCGGGTTCTCAAGATACAGAACAATTTCCGGCTCGATCCCGCGTTCCTGTAACAGCGCCAGTGTCTGGCGCGACCTCGAGCAACGCGGATTGTGATAAATCGTAACGGTCATAAGGTCTTTCCAGCCCTAAAGCGCCAGGCGATAGCCGCCCCCTTCAGTGAGCAGCAGCGATGCGCTGGACGGATCGGGTTCGATCTTCTGGCGCAAACGATAAACATGGGTTTCGAGCGTGTGGGTCGTCACGCCGGAATTATAACCCCAGACTTCGTCGAGCAGCACATCGCGCGTCACCGGCTTGCCGCCGGCGCGATAAAGAAATTTCAGGATTGAGGTTTCTTTCTCGGTCAGGCGGATTTTCTTGTCCTCGCCCGTCACCAGCATTTTTACCGCGGGGCGAAATTCATAAGGCCCCATTTTGAAAACAGCGTCTTCGCTTTGTTCATGGCTGCGCAGATGCGCCCGCAACCGCGCCATCAGCACGCCGAACTTGAACGGTTTGACCACATAATCATTGGCGCCGGCCTCAAGGCCCAAAATCGTATCCGCATCGGAGTCAGCCCCGGTCAGCATGATGATCGGCGATTTGAACCCGTTCTTGCGCATGACGCGGCAGGCTTCCCGCCCGTCCATGTCGGGAAGGCCGACATCGAGCAGCATCAGATCGATATGGGATTCGTCCTTGACCCGCTCGATCGCCTCATTGGCCGTCGCAGCCGGCTCTATCTCGAATTCATCGTGTAAATTGAACTGGTCGATCAACGTCTCCCGCAGGAGTTCGTCGTCATCGACCAGCAAGATCCGTTTTGCCCGCGTCATAATTCGGTTCTCTCTCGATCCATTTGTATCTGCGGCGGGCTCATAGCCGCAAACGCAATCACGTCAGAATCACAAGCCTGACAGGCCTTCGTGATAATGACCATATGTACGCATTATTCATCGTAGACAGATTTCCGCGCGCCGAAAATCGCCGAACCGACCCGTACATGGGTCGCGCCGAGCTGTGCTGCAATCATAAAATCAGCGCTCATGCCCATGCTGATAATCGCAAGATCGTTTCGTGCTGCAATTTTGGTCAATAACGCAAAATGCGGCGCGGGATTTTCGCCCGCCGGCGGAATGCACATGACCCCGTCGATCTGTAGTCCGAATTCATCCCGGCAGTCCTGAATAAACCTGTCCGCCTCAGGCGGCGCGACGCCCGCCTTTTGCGGCTCCTCGCCGGTATTGACCTGAACGAGCAGGCGCGGGCGGCGTCCCTGTTTTTCGATTTCCGCCGCAAGGGCGCGGGCAATTTTCGGCCGATCGACAGTCTCGATCACATCAAATAGCGCCACGGCCTCCTTTGCCTTGTTCGATTGCAGCGGCCCGATAAGGTGCAGCTCAACGCCCGGATATCGAGATTTAAGCGATGGCCATTTCGCCATTGCTTCCTGTACGCGATTTTCTCCGAAGACGCGGTGGCCCGCCTGCAGCACCGGCAAAACTCTTTCTTCATCAAACGTTTTCGATACTGCAACGATCTGCGGCGGGGCGTCTTCACGCTGCGCTTCTGTAAGCGCCGCCTTGAGTTCGCGCGTAACTGCCGCGAGATTGGCGGCGGGATCAACAAGAGTTTCAGACAATGGCGTCGCCAACCGAGGGTTTCAGGACAAGAGCGGCGAAGCTAGCAGCCGCGGCGGCAGCGCTCAAATCGAATGCGCGCATCAAGGCTCCTTTTTCTCTCGCCTTTTTCACCGACCGCATACGGGCGCCCCATCCTGAACTTGTCGTGCGGGCGCTGCCCGCGGGCGCGGCTGTCATCATCCGCGATTATGACGCACCGGATCGGGCCGGTCTCGCCAGACGGTTGGAGGCGATAGCGCGGCCGCGCGGCGTCCTGGTCCTTGTCGGCGGTGATATTGCGCTTGCCCGCACCATCGGCGCTGACGGCGTTCACCTTCCGTCCTGGGCGGCGACGCCACGCGAGAGAAACGGACTGATCGTCAGTTGCGCCTGTCATGACGGCGCCGATCTTGCGCGCGCCGCCAATTGGGGCGCCAACATCGCGTTCCTGTCGCCGGCTTTCCCGACAAGAAGTCATCCGGACACCGCGCAACTCGGCGCCGACCGTTTCAAATCGCTCGCGGCGAAAGCGACAATGCCGGTTCTCGCCCTTGGGGGCGTTGATGAAAATAACGCGGCACGGCTCGCGGCGCCAACTGTTGCGGGCCTCGCCGCCATCGGCGCATTCCTGCCGCGTTGATTTTATCCGTACAAAGAAAAAAGCGGCGCCAGTGATGACGCCGCGTTTCAAGTTTGTATCCCCTCTAAGCTTAGGCGCTCAGAATTTTTTTATTAGAATTTGATGGAGCTCTCAATGACGACAGTCGTTGCCTCTTCCGGCCCCCCGGCCGTCAGCGGCTTGTCGGATTCAACATATTGAGCGGCGGCGCCGATGGTGATGCCGCGTCCGATGACATAGGTGACGCCCGCTTGCGCCGTTTGCGTGTCACGGAAGAGCGTCGGGTCAAGCGGGTTCGGCCCGTAAGCGTTCGCTTCCGACTGGCCGTAACCGAGCATGAAGCCCCAGTCGCCTTCTTCCTCGCCGGTCTTGAAGGTAATGCCGGCGTCAAAGGCGAGATAGCCGTCTTCATCAGGAATATTGAGCCCGGCGTTGGTGGTTTTCACAGAGCCGCCAATCGTGACCCCGCGATAGGCGAGGTTAAGGCCCACCGAATAAGCCTCGTAATCTTCGTAAACCGGCAGCGCGAGAATAGAGGCTTCGTCCGCCGTCACATAGCTTGCGCCAAAGCCGATAAATAACCGGTCGCCGCCGCCAAGGCTGATCGGCTTTTGATAGTAAAGCGCCGCTTCGATGGCGTCTTCCCAGGTCGAGGCCTCGTTAAGCAGCGACCCATTCGGCGCGAGGATCAGTCCCGCCTCCGGCGCGCAAAGCCGGTCGCCGCAATTTCTCAATTTCGGCGAATAGGATACGCCAAGCTGCAAGCCGCCAATGGCGCCGCCAACGAAGTTCGCCGGCGGCATATAGGTGACTTTCGTCGCATAGCCGGAAAAGTCATTGACCGTGTGAACGTCGTTGAGGCCGGAAAGATCCGTCTGCCAATCATTGACGTTGACTGATTTGAAAATCGTCGGCGAGGTGACCGCAAGCGTGCGGGCGATGCCGTGATCGCGACCGATGATGACTTGTCCGAAGGCGCCGCGCGCATAGGCATAGGCGCCTTGCAGATAGGCGTCGCTGTCAAGCGGCGCAACGCCGCGCGGTCCGCCGATCTGGATGCCGGAATATCGTCCGCCTGCGAACATTTGCGCCGGCTGGTCCGCGTCGAGACGCGCTTCGAGAACGGCGCCAAGCTCGATGCCGTTGTCGAAAAGCGTTGATCCTTTAAAGGTGATTTCCGCGTTGCCATCCGCAGCCGCATCACCGTCGCTGACGCCGGCGGCGAGACTCGCCTCGCCCTCGATTTCAACCTCGACCGGATCCGCGCCATAGGCAGACCCCGCAGCCAAAATGGCCGCGGCGCTGATCCCTGACAAAAGATGTCTCAATCCGGTCATCGTCTCTTCTTTCGGCGGCGCTGTTCGCCAATGGCGAAACACCGCGCGGTCTTCATCACGCTCGTTGCGGCTGTCCGCGCATCCCCATTAGCGCATCAAGCCAAGATACCAAATGCGCCAAGGCGCAATACGCCCCAGCGCGAAACGCAACTTCCATTCCCCGCGCACCCGCAGCCGTAAACTGCGCGCCTTTTTGACCGCGCGCCGGGCCAATTTCAAGGCCTATAGCGCGCGAAGGTTAACAGCTTCGTGACCATTTGAAATAATGGCGCCGCCCGTGAGGCTCTTCAAGCGGTGCGGCGGCATGGCGTTGTCTAAAGCGGCAAATGTGGTAGGAAAGCCACGAAGAGGGCTCGGGGCCCAACACATGTCCGCGGGACCAGACTGGATTTACACACCATGATTAAAATAAACACAGCCTTTTTCAAGGGCTTAGCGCTATTCGCCAGCGCCGCCGCACTTTCTGCCTGTGGCGGGAACGATGCTGCTAACGCACGAAACGCCGGGCTGCCGTCCTATGTGACCGGCGACGGCGCGACGGCCACCACCGTAAACCGCTATTTATGGGCGGCCTCGCTGGAAACCCTTGATTTTCTTCCGGTTTATTCCGCCGACCCGATTGCCGGGCTGATTATCTCGGACTGGTATGTAAACCCCGAAGCCCCGGGAGAGCGTTTTAAAACAACGGTTTACATCCTCGACAATGCGCTTCGCGCCGATGCGCTGAGGGTTTCCGTCTTTCGCCAGCAACGCGACGAACTGGGCGCGTGGATTGACGCCAATGTTAACCCTGCGACGCCGCGCGAGATCGAAAACGCAATCCTCACCCGAGCCCGCCAGCTCCGTCTGAATGTAATTGACGAGTAGGGTCAACGCTCGGCTGTTGGTCATATTGCAAATCCGACAGATCGCCCACTCATCCCGGACTTGATCCGGGATCCATCAGGCAAACAAAGACGGCCACCGCCCGATCTAAATTTCAAAAGCTGGATTCCCGCTTGCGCGGGAATGAGCGGAGGAATTGTCAGCCGCGCATCAGTCGCATGTTGACCATGCCGCATAACCGCGTGAAGGAGTAGGCGACGACACCGACCGCCTGACGCCTCAACCTCAACCCCAACCGCGAACAACAATGTCCCGCTACAATCCAAAAGAAATTGAGCCGAAATGGCAGGCCCGCTGGAACGACGCGAATGTCTTCGCGGCGGGCGAGGCCGGCGACAAGCCGAAATACTACGTGCTTGAGATGTTCCCCTATCCGTCGGGGAAGATTCACATTGGCCATGTGCGCAACTACGCCATGGGCGACGTCATCGCCCGCTACAAAAAAGCCTGCGGCTTTAATATCCTTCACCCGATGGGCTGGGACGCCTTCGGTATGCCCGCTGAAAATGCGGCGATGCAGACCGGCGCCCATCCGGGCGAGTGGACCTGGTCGAATATCGAGGCCATGCGCGCGCAGCTCAAACGCATGGGCCTCGCCATTGACTGGTCGCGGGAGTTCGCGACCTGCCAGCCGGAGTATTACCGCTGGCAGCAGGAAATGTTTTTGAAGTTCTGGGAGAAGGACTTCGCCTATCGCAAGGAAAGCCTCGTCAACTGGGACCCGGTCGACCAGACCGTTCTCGCCAATGAACAGGTGATCGACGGCAAGGGCTGGCGCTCCGGCGCGCCGGTGGAACGGCGCACCCTGTCGCAATGGTTTTTCCGCATCACCGACAAGGCCGACGACCTTCTCCAGGCCCTTGACGACGGCCGCCTGAATGGCTGGCCGGAGAACGTCAAGCTGATGCAGCACAACTGGATCGGCAAGTCGAAAGGCTTGCAGATGAAGTTCCGTTTTGCTGACGGAACAAAACCGCCGGCCGGCTTTGAGGACGGCGTTGAAATTTACACAACGCGGCCCGACACGCTCTATGGCGCAAGCTTCATCGCCATATCGCCGGACCATCCGCTGACCCAGAAACTGGCGCAGGACGATCCGAAGCTGCGTGACTTCATCGCCGAGTGCCAGAAGACAGGCACCTCCGAAGAAGCGATCGAGAAAGCGGAAAAGAAGGGCTACCGCCTGCCGCTGGAAACGGGCCACCCGTTCGATGACCGGCGCCTGCCAGTCTATGTGGCGAACTTCGTCCTCATCCAGTATGGCACGGGCGCGATCTTTGGCTGTCCGGCCGGCGACCAGCGCGACCTCGATTTCGCGCGCAAGTATGACCTCGATGTGCCGCAGATTGTCCTGCCGCCCGATACCGACCCGGCAGACTTCGCAATCACCGACGAGGCCTATGTCGGGCCGGGCACGCTTTATAATTCCGACTTCCTCGATGGTCTGACCGTCGAGGAGGGGATCGCCGCGGCCATCGCCCGGATCGAGGAAATGGGCCTTGGAACCGGCAAAACCCAATACCGCCTGCGCGACTGGGGCGTCTCGCGCCAGCGCTTCTGGGGATGCCCGATCCCGGCGATCCATTGCGAAAAATGCGGCGCCGTGCCGGTTCCGGCGAAAG
>CAMYNO010000279.1 GCA_947259815.1 uncultured Parvularculaceae bacterium | reverse complement strand
GTTGATTCCGCCGCCTATCCCCAAATTGGGGGCTTCTTAAAAAAATGCGCGGCAGATATAATCTGGACAGAAATCATTCCTACACGAAATATTAATGCAGGCTAACGTCATATTAAGGCGCCGGCGATGCGCGCGCGTGCGGACTTTAATCGGTTCGAAAGAGAGATGGTGTATTG
This sequence comes from uncultured Parvularculaceae bacterium, assembly GCA_947259815.1. Lineage (GTDB taxonomy): Bacteria > Pseudomonadota > Alphaproteobacteria > Caulobacterales > Parvularculaceae > Hyphococcus. The sequence goes on along the minus strand of CAMYNO010000279.1, from coordinate 3,787 downwards.
CAGATGTTCTGGGAAGCGGTGACGGCTGAGGAGCCGGGAAGAGCGCCGCAAAAAAGGCGTTTCACCATGCACCTCGGTCAGCGTAGTTCGAGATACAACGCCGCCGTTTTATTCCTGGCGGGAATCAACGGCGTTTTGATGCTGTCGGCGATCATTTTCTCCGAATTCAATCCGGATTTCGAAATATGGCTGGGCGCGGCCTTGATCGCATCCCTGATCTTGCACGCGCGTGCGGGCTTTGCCTTGAGCGAGGCGCAACGCGAAATCGACATGCTGTCGCGCGAAACCAGTAAGCTTCCCACAGAGCTTTCAAACGCCAACGCAAAAAACGCGCAGGCGCCGCAAGTCGATCTGGCCGTTGTCAAAGGCCTTTCCAATGAGGACGCCGCGGTTTTGGAAAAAGTAAAAACGGCAATCGAAAAAGACCGTTTTGATCTTTATCTCCAGCCGATTGTATCGCTGCCACAACGCAAGATCCGGTATTTTGAATCGTTTTCGCGCCTTCGCAATGAAGACGGCACGATTTTACGCCCCGCTGCATATCTTGACGCCGCCGAGCGCGCCAACCGTATCGGGGCGATTGACAATCTGATCTTGCTTCGCGCGGTGCAGGCGCTGCGCAATCTTGGGCCGCAAAGCGAGCGGTATCGTATTTTCCTGAATATTTCTCCGGCGACGATATTCGACGAAGATTTCTTTGGGCGGTTTACAGATTATCTTGACGCCAATGCGGACCTCGCGCCACGGATCGTGTTCGAGTTTACCTATCCGGCTGTAGAAATGATGTGCGGTGCGGTTGAGAAAAACCTCGATGCTATCGCAAATCGCGGCTACGCCTTTTCGGTCGATCACGTTAGGCGGTTCGATCTCAATTGGAAAAAACTTAAAGAACGCAATTTCCGCTTCATCAAATGCTCAAGCGCGCTGCTGTTGAGCGAGCATAATGGCAATGAAGAGGCGCGCATGCGGCTCAAGGCGTTCCGCGAACGCCTGCAGGAAAATGACATCGACCTGATCGTTGAAAAGGTCGAATTCGAATCGCACGTTCCCGAAATTGTCACGCTTGGCATTGATTTCGGACAGGGCGAGCTGTTTGGCGCGCCGCGCCCGTCAAGTTTCTACCTGAACGCCGATGTCGAGTTGGCTGAGGCCTCTTAGCCGCGCCTTTTCCTTGACCGGCCTGCGCCGAGCGCCGTAACGCTTGGCCCATGACGGCAAATACATACATTGACGGTCTTGGTGAAATCGCCAGCGCGTATGACGCGCTGATCTGTGATGCGTGGGGCGTGATCCACAATGGCAAGCGGCTCTTGCCGGGGGCGGGCGAGGCGATGGTGCGGTTTCGCAAAACGCGCGGGCCGATCGTTATTCTGACCAATGCGCCCAAACCGTCATCTGTAATTCCCGCACAGCTCGACCGTCTGGGATTGCCGCGTGAGGCTTGGGACGGGATCGTCACGTCAGGAGATTCCACGCGGGCGGAGATCGAACACTTCCTGCCGGCGCCTGCCTATCGCATCGGGCCGGCGTTTGACGATCCCTTGTTCGAGGGGCTGGGCGTTGAATTCGCGCCGCTCGATGATGCGTCGTTCATCATCTGCACGGGCCTCAATGACGGCTTTGAAGAAACGCCGGAACACTATCGCGACCGGCTGCGAGAGGCGGCGTCGAGAAATCTGCCGATGGTCTGCGCCAATCCCGACATCCAGGTGAACTGGGGCGGGCGGTTGATGTGGTGCGCGGGCGCGCTGGCGGAGATTTATGAATCCTATGGCGGCGTTGTCGCTTATGGCGGAAAACCGTTCGCGCCGATTTATCGCCTCGCCCGTGCGGCGGTCGACAGGGCGCGCCCGGCGGATGCGCCGGCGCCGCGGATCCTTGCGGTGGGCGACGGGCTGAAGACGGATATACTGGGCGCTAACAAGGCCGGGGTCGACGCCTTGCTGATTGTCGGCGCCGGCGGGCTGCATGAAGGCGCAACGGATCGAAACGCTGTGATTGACAAACTTGCAGACGAGGGCTTGCGTGCGGCGGCAATCATGGAAGGCCTCAAATGGTGACGGACGGGCGCTACATCGCGGCGATCGGCAATTTTGACGGCGTCCATCGCGGTCATCAGCATTTGCTTGAAGAAGCGGCGGCCTTTGCGAAAGCCCATGAGGCCCATGCGGCTGCGCTCACTTTCGACCCGCATCCGAGGCGATATTTTCGTCCGGACGATCCGCCCTTTCTGCTGACGGCGCCGGAGGTTCGCGACGGGTTGCTCTCGCGTTATGGGGCGAAAAAAGTCTTTGTACTGAATTTTGACAAAGAGCTTGCCTCACTGACGCCGGAAGATTTCCTGATCGCGACGCTGAAGGGCAAGCTGGGGCTCGCCGGCGTTGTCGCCGGCGCCGACTTTCGTTTCGGTAAGGGACGTACGGGCGGCATAGAGGCGTTGCAGACGATTGGCGAGGGCGCGGGGCTCCTCGTTCGGATTGCCGAGGTGATATCCGAAAAACCGTATGCGGAGAAATATTCGTCAAGTGATGCCCGCAATGCGATTGTTGCTGGCGACATGCGGGCCGCCGCCCATGTTCTCGGGCGTGCATGGGGCGTGCGCGGCGTGGTGAGCGTAGGGCAGAGGCTGGGCCGAACGCTCGGGTTCCCGACCGCGAATTTTTCCCTGGGCGAAGTGATCGAACCGCGAAAAGGCGTATACGCGACGCGGGCGACATTTGGCGGCCATACTTTTAAAGCCGTTTCGAATTTTGGCCGCCGCCCGACCGTCGGTTCCGACGCGCCGCTCCTCGAAACGCACCTGTTTGATTTCGACGACGATATTTACGGAACCGAAATAGACGTTGAATTCATTGAGTTTATCCGGGACGAACAAAAGTTCGACGGCCTTGATGCGCTCAAAGCCGCGATCTCAAGCGATTGTGAGCGCGCACGGGAAATTCTGTCGGCGAATTCAGCGCGTTAAGCATTTCCGGGCCATATTCTCGACAATTTTCGCGGCGACATTCGTTCCAACGAAATGAATTTACGGCGTTCTTGACGCCAGCGGAGAGTGCGTGATGGGTTCGTTCAACTCGCGGAAACTTTTTCTGACGGCGGCTGCTGCGGCAACGGCTATCGGCATCGCCGCCCCGGCTGCCGCCGGCAATTACGGTCACGGCGGATATTCCGGCCATTATTATGGCGGGCACTATCGCCATGGCGGATACCGCCATCATGGCTATCATCGTCGCCATCACGGCGGCGGCGGCAAGGCTGCTGCGATTGCTCTCGGTGTTATCGGCGGCGCCATCATTTTAAACGAGATTTCCGAAAGCAACGCTCAACGGCGCGCATACGAGTCCCGCTATTACGATCGCTATGACCGGTATTCGACCCGCGCTGCGCCAGCCTATGACCGCGATGCGTTCAAACGCGGATATGAAGAAGGTTATTCGGAAGGGCGCGGCGCCGGGATCGAGAGTGGCGCGCCGACCGATCTGGAGAATGGCGACGCCGATTACGGCCTTGATGGCCGTCTCGATGGTGGGCCGGAACCGATCCGGTTTTCCGCGGCTGAGGCCTATCAGACCTGTATGACTCACGCGCGGGCGGCGCTCAATGCGCGCGGATTTATGCTTGCCGCGCCGCCGACCCCGGAAACCGCGGAGGATACCGGCGGCGCCTGGAAAATGACGGCCAATGTTTCGGCCCAGAACCGCACTGGCGAAAGCTGGAGCCGGGCAATGTATTGCGAGGCTGATGAAAGCCGCGTGTACCTGCTGGAACTGATCTAGCGAAAAGTTCC
>CAMYNO010000278.1 GCA_947259815.1 uncultured Parvularculaceae bacterium | reverse complement strand
CGGACGGCGTCAAAAAATAGAAATTCAAATTCGCACTCACGAGATGCACGAGACGGCGGAACGCGGCGTCGCCGCCCATTGGCAGTATAAAGATCCGGGCGATGATGGCCCGGGCGTTGAAATCGTCGCGCCTGGGCATTTCGATCCTTACGAAACGCCGCGCCGCCTTGTTGAAATGTACCAGGCCGGCGAAGACCCGGATGAAGCCTTGCGTTACGCCAAGCTGGAGCTGTTTCAGGATCAGGTGTTCTGCTTCACGCCGAAAAGCCGCGTTGTCGCCCTGCCAAAGGGCTCTACGGCGCTTGATTTTGCTTACGCAGTTCACACCGATGTCGGCGACACTTGTATCGGCGCAAAAATAAACGGCGTACAGCGTCCTTTGCGGACCCCATTACAAACTGGCGATGTCATTTTGGTGTTGCGCTCGGATAATGCGCCCGTACCGGCAGAGTGGGAATCCATCGCCATGACTGGCCGTGCGCGCAGCGCCATCCGGCGTCGGATCAAGAAAATGCAGCGCGATGAACATTTAGCGCTCGGGCGCTCCATTGCGGAAAGCGTATTCACCGGCGCGCATTTACAATTCTCCCTGAAAGGCGTGCGTGCGGCGCTTCGCCAGCTTGGCCGAAAGTCCGTTGAAGACGTTCTTGTTGCCATTGGCCGCGGTGATCTTCCGGTCGCCGATTTGATCGAAGCGGTTTATCCGGGCGCCTCTGCGGCGACGGAAGGCGAAATTCGCCCGGCAAGCTTGCAGGCGTTCAAGCCGCGCGTCGCCATAGCGGGACTGACGCCCGGCGTGTCCGTCAGTATGGCGCGGTGCTGCACGCCGCTGCCGGGTGAACGTATTGTCGGCATTCGGGGCGATGACGGCGCCGTCAAGGTGCATACGATTTATTGCGATACGCTTGCAGCGGACGACCCGCCCCAATCGCGCTGGCTGGATTTGAAATGGCGCGACCAGGACGAGGACGGCGTTTCCGCTTTCGCGCGTATTATTATCACTGTCAGGAACGGTGTTGGCGTTTTATCGGAAGTCGCCGGGATCATTGCACGCTACGGTGTTTCAGTTGCGTCCATGCGTCTTGATAATCGCTCGCGGGAGTTTCTCGACATGGTGATGGATGTCGAAGTAAAGGACGCGAGACAATTAAGTCAGATGCTGGCGGGCGTACGGGCTGCCCCGTCGGTAATCACAGCGGAAAGAACGGGATTAAAAGACAATGAAGAGTTCTGAAGCGCTTAAAGAATTCGAAGATGTCGGCGCTTTGCAAAAAGGCCATTTTATTCTGTCGTCTGGTCTGCATTCGGACACGTATCTCAATAAATCGATCGTCTCGATGTATCCTGACCGCACGGAAAGATTATGCCGTGCTCTTGCGGATAAAGCGGCCTCCGCAGTCGAGGGACCGATAGACTTTGTTGTCTCGCCGGCTATGGGCGCAATTATCTACGGGTATGAAACGGCGCGGCATTTGGGAGCGCCGTTCATGTTTCTGGAGCGCGTGGACGGTGAGTTTCAGTTGCGGCGCGGTTTCAGCCTGCCGGCAGGCGCGCGGGTTCTTGTGGTTGAAGATATTGTCTCGACGGGCCTTTCCGCCCGCGAAGCGATTGAGGCTGTGCGAAAGGCGGACGGTAATGTGCTGGCGCTTGCGTGCCTCGTCGATCGTTCCGCCGGCGCCGTCGATGTGGGCGCCCCGATTATTCCGCTAGCGGAGCTGAAAGTTGACGCCTGGGCGGCGGATGCGCTTCCGCAACATTTAAAGGATACGCCGGCGGTCAAGCCGGGCAGTCGCGGGATCAGTCAGTGAGCGAAAAGCGGCCGATACGCCTTGGGGTCAATATCGATCATGTGGCGACGCTTCGAAATGCTCGGGGCGGCGAGCATCCTGATCCGGTTCGCGCCGCGCAACTGGCCGCGAGCGCCGGCGCCGATGGAATCACCGCGCATTTGCGAGAAGATCGGCGCCATATTCGCGACGATGATATGCGCCGCCTGCAAGAAGAAATCGACTTACCTTTGAATTTCGAAATGGCGGCCACCGCGGAGCTGTTGAAGCTCTGCACGGAAGTCAGACCACATGCCTGTTGCCTTGTGCCGGAGAACCGCAATGAGCGCACGACCGAAGGCGGCCTTGACGTTGCCGGGCAACATAATTTCATCACGCCATTTGTTCGTGAGCTGACAGATGCCGGCATTCGCGCTTCGTTATTTGTCGATCCCGAAGAGAGGCAGATTGAGGCTGCAAAATCCGCCGGTGCTCCAGTGATTGAAATCCATACCGGCGCCTATTACGAAGCCGCCGCCGTTACGCAACCTAAGCGCATTGAGGCGGAGTTTGAAAAAATCCGCATGGCCGCCGCCTTCGCAGATTCGCTAGGGCTTGAAGTTCACGCGGGTCATGGCCTGACTTTTCACAATGTTCAGCCTGTGGCGGCCATCCCCCAATTGATGGAACTGAATATCGGTCATTTCCTGGTCGGCGAAGCTGTTTTCATGGGCCTTGGCGAAAGCGTGAAAGAAATGAAACGCCTGATACAGGACGCCAGGACCGGCGGGCATTTTTGATGACGGGAAAAATCACGGCGAGGCGGCCATGATTATTGGCATCGGCAATGACATTATCGATATTCGGCGCGTTGAAAAAACGCTTGAGCGCCATGGCGAGCGTTTCACTGTGCGATGCTTTACGGAGATTGAGCGCGCCAAATCTGACAAACGGCGCAAGCGTGCGGCCTCTTACGCCAAGCGTTTTGCGGCGAAGGAAGCGTGTGCGAAGGCGCTCGGCACCGGCATTAATCGCGGTGTCTTCTGGCGCGATATGGGTGTGGTTAACCTTCCCGGCGGCAAACCGACCATGGCGCTTACTGGCGGGGCGGCGGCGCGCCTTGCCGAATTGACCCCGGATGGGTTCGTAGCCCACGTCCAACTGACCATTACCGACGAGGAGGCGATGGCGCAGGCCATTGTCATTATCGAGGCGCGGGCTAAATAGAAGGTCGGCCTCACGTCTGTTGGTATGGCCGATGGGGCGGCAAAAAGGATTTGTGATGGCGTTTTCCCTGAAAAACATATTCGGGAACAAGGGTGTAGAGGGTGAGACGGTGAAAACCGAAGCGCCCAAGATGACGCCTGCTGAAGAGGCTTGGGATCTCGCCAAGACGGTTTTTTTCGCCGTGGCGATCGCGCTTGTCCTGCGCGTAGTCGTTTTTCAGCCCTTTAATATTCCATCGGGATCAATGAAGCCGAATCTTCTGGTCGGCGACTTTCTTGTGGTTTCGAAGCCAACCTTTGGTTATTCGCGCGCGTCGCTCGTCTATCCGCTGACGCGTCTGCCGATGGAGGGGCGAATTTTCTCCGGAATACCGGACCGCGGCGATATTGTCGTTTTCAAGAATCGCAAGGATGGCAACAAGGATTATATCAAGCGCGTCATCGGCATGCCGGGCGATGAGATTCGGTTCATCAACGGGCGTTTGCACATTAATGGCGAGGCGGTGAAAAAAGAATTCATTGGCAATATCGGCACGAGCGACTGCCGTAATGTCGCCGGGCCGGCGCCGGCTTTCCGCGAAACATTGCCGAATGGCGTTTCTTACCTCGTTCAGGAATGTTCGGGCGATCGCGGCAGTCTTGACAATGTCGGGCCGTACCAGGTGCCTGCTGAACATTTCCTGATGATTGGCGATAATCGCGACGAGTCTCAGGATAGTCGTGTAATTTCCGCCGTCGGATACGTCCATAAGGACGATATTGTTGGTCGCGCGGAACGGCTGTTCTTTTCCGTAGACGGACATAAGGCGCGCTTCTGGCAGGTTTGGAATTGGCCGTTCGCCATTCGTTACGGCCGCGTGTTTGACAAGGTCGAATGACGCAGGCAGACGATCGCGCCCTCGAAGACCGGCTGGGCTACCAATTTTCAGACAAGGGTTTGCTGGTGCGGGCTCTGACTCATTCGTCGCTTTCGGGCGGCAATGATCCGGTGCGCGATCTTGAACGGCTCGAATTCCTTGGCGATCGCGTGCTTGGTCTTCTTACCGCTGAAGAATTGTGGCGGCGCTACCCCGATTTTGAAGAGGGGTTGTTGGCGCCGCGCCTGAATGCGCTTGTTCGCAAGGAAACCTGTGCAAAGGCGGCCCAGCATTTTGACCTCGATACGCATATTCGAATGTCGAGCTGGGAAGAAGATGCGGGCGGGCGAAAGAAAAAAGCGATCCTCGGCGATGTGATGGAAGCGCTTCTTGGCGCTTTATATATTGACGGAGGATTGGACGCAGCGCGCCGCATTTACGAGCAGTTCTGGACGCCGAATCTGGAGGCGTTGTCCAAATTTCACCGCGACGCCAAGACCACCCTGCAGGAATGGTCACAACAGAAAAAACTTGGGACGCCGGACTATGATGTTCTTGTGGCGGACGGCCCGGCGCACGCGCCTGCGTTTACTATCGAAGTTAAAGTAAAAAAGCACAAACCTGCGGTTGGAGAAGGGCGCTCTAAACGCGCGGCGCAAATGGCCGCGGCCCGCGCGTTTCTTGTGCGTGAAGGTATATGGAATGATAATGAATAATTCGTCCGGTGAACGCTGTGCAGTTGTTGCTGTGATCGGCGCGCCAAATGCCGGCAAATCAACTCTCGTCAATGCGCTTGTGGGTGCGAAGATATCAATCGTTACACAGAAGGTCCAAACGACGCGTGCGCGCATTCGTGGAATTTTGGTCAATGACGCGACTCAAATCGTTTTTATTGATACGCCGGGCATATTTGCGCCGGATGCAAAAGCGAAGGCGCGCCGGCTTGACCGTGCGATGGTTGCTGCGGCTTGGGAAGGCGTCAATGGCGCGGACGCAGTGGTTTTGGTCGTCGATGCCCCGGCGTGGCGTGCGGGCGAAAGCGAAATGGGCGCGGCGGGAAAGTCGCGCGTGGACACGGCGCGTATCGTTGAGAGCCTGAAAGCCGCCGGGCAAAAATCCATTCTGGCTCTGAATAAAATTGACGCCTTGCCACGTGAGCAACTCCTTAAAATAGTGCAGGAGTTTGACAGCACTGATCTGTTCACCGACGTATTTTTGATTTCAGCGCAAAATGGCGATGGTCTCGCGGATCTGAAAACGCGCCTTTGCGATCTCGCGCCCGTGGGGCCGTGGCTGTATCCGGAGGATCAGCTTTCGGACGTATCCGATCGGTTTATGGCGGCAGAGATAACCCGCGAAAAACTATTTCTCAGATTGCATCAGGAGTTACCCTATGAGGCGACGGTTGAAACCGAAATCTGGAAAGAATCGAAAAACGGCATTCGAATAGAGCAAACAATCTATGTTGCGCGCGACGGGCAGAAAGGTATTGTTCTTGGCAAGGGCGGCCAGACACTAAAGGCCATTGGCGCTGCTGCGCGCCAGGAGCTTGCTGAAATACTCGGAACTCCCGTGCATCTGTTCATTCATGTAAAGGTTCGCGAAGGCTGGGCGAATGAAGCGGCGCGTCTTCGTCAAATCGGTCTCGACGATAAAGCCTGATCGGCTTTAATCGTCGACGGTTTCAGCAGCTTCCATCACAACAATCGGAACGCCGGCGGTGTCGCGGATGACATCCGCGCTGGTCTTCGCGCTTGCACGGTCTTCCCCGACCTGTACCGCTGCAGAGTAGCTGCGGGCAGCCATCTTGCCGCTCTCGTTCTCGATAGTGACTACAAAATCAATGTAATGAAGCCCTGCGACAGGGGCCTTGAAGAAAATATCCCAATGGTGCGATGCGGAGCCGTCTAAAGCGATCGTGTTAGATTGCGATGCGGCGGCGAGCGTTAGCGTCTCGGATGATGCCGTGATCTGCATGAGCCCGTTATCATAGGCTTCGTCGATCGCCAGTTGCAGGACGCCGTCGTCGCCAGGGTCGACTGGGTTGCGGAATGAATGGCGAAAAGAAACAGCCGCGCCAGGCTTAACGGTGGCGTGAACGTCAGGTCTTTGCGTTTTTACAGTCGTGTCGCCGTCCGGCGCCGCTGGCGATGCCTGCTTTAGTTTTACCGTAATTTGACGAGATCTGTGAGGCGTACAAAATGGACAAGCGATTATTGACCGCGGCGCTCCTGTTTTCGACCATCCTGTGCGCT